>CAZHJV010000012.1:0-30141 GCA_964533525.1 uncultured Methanomassiliicoccales archaeon
CCGCCGAGACCCCCGCTTCGGAACCCGCGGCACCCGTTCCCGCGGAGTGAAGATAAACGCAGGGAGGGTCCCTTCCCGGGACCCTCCTGACTCATTTTTATAATCCAGATTCGGATTAAGGTACGTATGACAACCGGCAGGCACTCATTGGTCATCGGAAGATTCCAGCCGCTGCATCTCGGACACATGGAGGTGATCCTCAAATGTGCCAGGGAGTCGGAGCACCTCACCGTGGGCATCGGGAGCGCCCAGTATTCCCATCAGGCGGACAATCCGTTCACGGCCGGCGAACGCTACATGATGATCGAGGAGTCCCTGAAGGCCGCGGGCATAGACAACTACAGCATAGTGCCCGTGGAGGACCTCAACAGGTATTCCATCTGGGTGTCCCACGTGGTGGCCATGTGCCCGTTCTTCGACTGCGTCTACAGCAACAATCCGTTCACCAGGAGGCTGTTCACCGAGGCAGGGTTCGAGGTGAAGGAGTCGCCTCTCTACAGCAGGAGCATATACTCCGGGACCGAGGTCCGCAGAAGGATAGCGGAGGACGAGGACTGGAGGTCGCTGGTCCCGAAGGCCGTGGCGGACGTCATAGATGAGATCGACGGTGTCGGAAGGATAAAGGACATCAATGTCACCGACAGCGGCATCTGAGGAGGCGGAATCATGTTATTCGATTGTCCGGCGGCGGATTCGGCGGCCGGGAAACTCGCCGAAGTTCTGAAAAGGAAAGGTCTGAAGGCATCTGCGGCGGAATCCTGCACGGGGGGACTCATCGGGGCTCTCATCACGTCGATGCCGGGTTCCTCCGAGTATTTCCTCGGGAGTGCGGTAACGTACTCCAACGAGGCGAAGGAGTCGATTCTGAAGGTACCGGTCGGCATAATCGCCGAATACGGCGCGGTGAGCGGGCAGACCGCCCGCCTCATGGCCAAGGGTTCCGTCAGACTCTACGGATCCGACGTAGCCGTGGCTGTGACCGGCATAGCCGGTCCCGGGGGTGCAACTCCGGACAAACCCGTGGGACTCGTCTATATCGGGGTATCCGACGGCAGATGTGCCAGATCCGAACGTTTCATATTCGGCGGAGACCGCGGGGAAGTCCGCACGCAGACCGTCCTCGAGGCGATCAGAATGCTGACCGAGATCGCGGAGGAACAGGATTGAGCACCCGCTACGACCGTCAGATTCCCGTCTTCGGGAAGGACGGACAGGACGCTCTGGCACATGCCGCAGTCGGTGTCGCGGGATGCGGAGGTCTCGGGACATCCGTCGTGACGGCCCTCGCATCCGCAGGGGTCGGGACGATCATAATAGCCGACGGCGACACGCCCGACATTACGAATCTGAACCGTCAGTTCGTCTTCCGCGAGGATTCGGAAGGGAACAAATCCGAACTGCTGGCACAGTGGGCGATGGAGGTCAATCCCGATGTCTCCGCCGTACCGTTCCCGGAATACCTGAACGAAGACAATCTCGGGGCCGTGTTCGGGGACTGCACCGTCATAGCCGACTGTCTCGACAGGACCGATACGAGACTCATGCTCAACCGTTTCGCCGTGGATTCCGGGAAGACCCTGGTCCACGGAGGCGTGTCCGGCTATACCGGGCAGGTCACGGCCGTGGTGCCGGGCATCACTCCGTGTCTCGAATGTCTGTACGGAGACAGGAAGGACACATCCGGAGATGTTCCGACGCCCTCCGTAGGGGCCATGGTATCATATATCGCCTCGATGGAGGCGCTGCAGATCCTGCAGATCCTGACGGGGACCGGTTCCCCGCTCATCGGGAAACTCTTCTCCGCGGATATGGAGGTCCCCGAGGTCTGCATCTGCGGCATTTCCCGGAAGGATTCGTGTCCCGTCTGCGGCGGACGCAGGTCCCGGTAACACCGGTGTCAGTCAACTATAATTATGCGGGCACCAATCATCGCGGTATGCAGAAAATCATGACCGGGAAGGTCAAAGAGGTCTATGCCGTCGACGACGACACCCTCGAATTCGCATACACAGATCATATCTCCGTCTTTGACAAGATCATTCCCTCGATGGTCCCCCACAAGGGAGAGACCCTCTGCAGGACCGCCAAATTCTGGTTCGGCATCCTCGAGAAGAACGGCATCCTCAACCATTACATCTCCGAGCCCTCCAAGGACAGGATGGACGTCCGCCGTGTCCAGATCATAAGGGACTACAGCAAGATCGACGGGAAGACCGTCAACTACCTCATCCCCCTCGAGGTCATCTGCAGGCATTACGCCGCCGGATCCCTCATGGACAGAGTCAAGGCGGGAAAGATCACCGCCGAACAGCTCGGATTCCCCAAGGGACACGAGGTGAAGTACGGCGAGAAGCTCCCCCGGCCCTTCGTCGAGGCCACCACCAAACTCGAGGAGACCGACAGGAACCTCACCACCGAGGAGGCCAAGAAAATGGCCGGCCTCACCGATGCGGAATACGACGAGATCGTCGCCACCACTCTGAAGATCGATGAGATCATTGCGGCCGAGGCCGCCAAGAGGAATCTCATCCACTGTGACGGGAAGAAGGAGTACGCCTACGACAAACAGAGGAGACTCATGGTCGTCGACACCTTCGGTACCCTCGACGAGGACCGCTGGTGGGACGCCGAGGAGTACGCCAAGGGAAACATCGTCGAGCTCTCCAAGGAATTCGTCCGCCAGTACTACCGCGAGACCGGATACCACAAGGCCCTCTACGATGCCAGGGAGAAGGGCCTCCCCGAGCCCGACATACCTGCGCTCCCGCAGGAGATCATCGACCGCGTGAGCAAGCTCTACGTCGATATGTACGAGCGCATCACCGGCGAGAAATTCTGAAAACCTTAAAATGAGGAGGATGCCGGCCGCCGGGCCGGTGTCCTCAGTTTATCGTGACCGTTACGCGGCTCTGCCCGATGGGGCAATCCGTCTTCTTTCCGACGGTCTCTATCGTCACCTTCGTGTCCGCATCCATCCCGGTGGGGTTGCATTCGAGGAAATGGGGGCATCCGACCATTCCGCATCCGGAAGGCTGGAAGGGGATCATCGATCCCTCCATGGCGATCTTCTTCTCGACGGCCGCCGCCCGGGGGATCTTCTCGACCTCCACGACGCGGACCTGGCCTTCCGTCATATCGCAGTCGTGGACGGGTTTCCTCAGTTTCCTGACCTCGTATTCGCTTCCCTTCTCCAGGTTGAGGCAGATGTCTTTCACTTTGCAGGCTTTGCATTCGATCTGAGGTCCCAGATAGATGAATCTGCGGCCCTCTTCGGCCATATCCTCGCTCACGAGGGTCAGATGTATCGTGTTCGCCATCTCATATCACTCCCGTGGTGCGGGCGAGGTTCAGTGCGGCGTTGCGGGTGAGTCCGTTCTCCCCGAGGATCGTGAATCTGTCCTTCCTCACCTTGTTGGCGGCCACGAGGGCGTCCACGATATCTTCGTCGGACAGCCCCAGTTCCGCGGCGGGGGTAGGCGCCCCGATGTCCTTCAGGGCATCGCGTATCTGTTTCCAGTCTCCTCCGTGGAGGCACATCATCATGATACAGCCGACTCCGCACTGCTCGCCGTGGAGGGCTTTGCCCGGGTGCAGGAGATCGAGGGCGTGAGAGAACATGTGCTCCGAACCGCTGGTGGGTCTCGAACTCCCGGCGATGCACATGGACACCCCCGATGCGATTATCGGTTTGAGGACGAGCCATACGCTCTCCTCCAGTCCGGGTTTTATGAGTTTGGAGTTGCTCAGGAGACTTTCGGCCGCATACTGCGCCATCGTGTAGGCGGAGGTGCTGAACTCGTCGTCCTTGATCCTCCTGGCGAAATCCCAGTCCCTCAGCGCGGTCATGTTCGATATGACGTCCGCACATCCCGACGCGAGGAATCTGTAAGGTGCCTTCACGAGGACCCCGGTATCCGCTATGACCGCCGTCGGAGGACATGCCTGCACGGTGAGAGGCGCCCCTTCCTTCGTCTTCATGGAGGCCCTGTCGGAACATATCCCGTCGTGGGCTATGGATGTGGGGATGCTTATGAAAGGTATGCCGAGGTCGTTGGACACCAGTTTCGCGGTGTCGATCTTGCTTCCCCCGCCTACGGCGAGGATGAATGTGGAACGCAGCTCCCTGGCCATATTTTCGGCCTTCTCCACGTTGGCATGGTCGCACCCTTCCGTGAACACCGGTACCACGTTGTAGTGTTCGGATACGAGGTCCTCCACCATCTTTCCGGCCGCCCCGTAGGTGTTTTTCCCAGTTATGATCATCCCGTCTTCGCCGAACAGGAGGGAACGGCAGATGTCCGAGGTCTGTTCGAGGACGTTGTGTCCGAATACGGTCGTTCTCGGGAAATGCATGGACTTGGCCTTCGAGAATTCCCCCATTAAAATGTCTCCTCCCGTCCATATTATCTGAAACTATAAAAGCCGTTTATCCGATAATGCGCCGTGAAGGCGCTGATCGTCTGCGGGAGTGGCAATCCCGAAGGTTTCACCGAAGCGATGTGCCAGGGTGCGGAAAGAGCTCTCCGTTCGGAAGGATGGGAGGTATGCACCGTCCGCCCGTACGGTATGGATATCCGCCACTGCAGCGGATGTTCCGGATGCAGGGAGAGCGGACGCTGCGTCGTAAGGGACGGCATGGACGGGATCTACGGACTCTTCGGGGAGTCCGATCTGCTGATCCTCGCGACCCCCGTCCATTTCAGCGGACCGTCGTCGATCCTGAAGACGGTCGTGGACCGTTTCAATCCCTGCTGGTACGGAAAGGGGGATCATCCCCGGGCATGCGCCGCACTCGTATGCGGGGGAGGGGATAATCCCGTCTTCGGAAACATCATCTCCATGATGAAGGCCCTTTCCGCAACCGCAGGCATGGAGTGGGCGGGGGAACTCTGTCTCGGCGGTACCGATTCCGGAGATAAAGCGGAATACGGGATGAGGGCGGAGGAGTTCACTTCAGGGCTTCTCTCAGGGAGAACGGGAAACCGTCGACGGCTCTGACCTCTGCGTCGGGATACGGCGTACACGGGCAGTAGGGAATGGTCCTGCAGCTGTCCCCGATGATGTGCCAGATATCGTTTTTCAGCGTTCCGTCGAAGTCCGCCACCATCACGGTCCCGAAACCCATCGAACGGAGGTTCCTGACGGCTTTTACCGGGTCGCGTTCCTTTCCCGCGGCCCTTCCGCCGCGGCACTCTATGAGCGGGATGCAGTCTCCGGACATGTCTATGGCGGATTCCAGGACCGAATCGCCCATGACCGTGCGGATCGGGATGACGAGCTTCTCCAGTCCCGGCAGGAAGGCGTCCAATATGTCAGCCTCGTCGTATACCGATTCGATGAGCCAGACGCCGTTTCCCGGCACCTTGCATCTTTCCACGAACCCGGGGGTGAAGCGACCGGAGGAAAGGCTCTCCGAATCTGCGAGGATAACGGTTCCCTGGGTCTTCCTGGGTTTCAGAAAATCCACGGACTGCAGCGGCACCGGTTCCGTGACGGAGAAGTTCTTTCCGTCATATGCCGCGGGTCCGACGCAGATCCCGCCGCGTCCGGCCTCCCCGTAGATCAGAGGTATGTCCATGGTGGGCCCCGAATCCGTGCGGGCGTAAAAAGGATATGTTTCGCCGGCCGTTCCCGGATCCGCACCGTCCGGAAAGACCCAGATGCCGTTTTTTGTAGTATCCTGCAGGATTTCTGTGTACCGAATCCATACCGTCCGCACAGGGAGGATGCATTGTTTAAGAATCGGAAGCGTCCCGTGTGCGGTGGCATCTATGTCCGGAAAGAAGGAACTCTACATGTGTGTCGGATGCGGGGAGATCGTCGAGAAGGTGCACGCCGCCGTGTGCGGCCGCCGCCCCGTATGCTGCGGGGAGCCGATGGCCGAACTCGAGGCGCAGACCGCGGAACCCGACGAGAACAAGCACGTCCCGTACATCGAGAGGGTCGCAGGAGGCGTCGTCGTAAAGGTCGGAAAATCCGCCGAACATCCGATGGAACCCGACCATTACATCATATACATCGAAATCTGCGCCGACGGGATCCTCATGAGGAAGTATCTGCACCCCGGCGACAGGCCGGAGGCGTTCTTCCGCACCGATGCGGAGAAGATCTCCGCCCGGGAACTGTGCAACAGGCACGGCCTCTGGGTATATTCCTGAGGATTCCCCCGGATGTGCGCCGGTCCGGCGTATCTTTATCCAATCCCATTCCGGGGTGTCTGCGAGCACTATTTATCAATCATATTCCATTTACGGCCGTTACGGGATGTATGTCCCAAGGTGTTCGAAATGGCAGAGAAGAACGAGCCCAAGGCGACTGCGAGGCACAGACAGATGGCCAAATCCAAAGAGGACGAGGTCGAATCCAAGAAGAACAAGTTTGAGCACGAGAAATCCGCCCTCAGGAAGTACAGGGACGAGAGGAAGGAGGCTATGAAGAACGTCCCCAAGGAGGACCGTCCCGCCGAGAAGGAGAAGACCAAGGCGGAGGTGGAGAAGAGGAAGGCGCTCATCGCCAAGTACCGCGAGGAGTACAAGACCGCTGCCATCGCCCTCAAGGAAGAGAAGAAGGCTAAGGCCGCCGAGGAAAAGGCGGATGTGCCAGACGAGAAAAAAGAGTGATATCCCTTTCACCCGGGGACCGCGTCCCCGGAAACCTTTTCGTTATGTGTGTGCACGCGCGCCTGCGCCCGGCGTGCAAATAATTTTTATAACATAATTTGATGGCACCATTACCGTTCAAGGAGATTCGAAAATGATCTTCACCGATTCCGCAGGTATCCTTCTTCTCAGGTAAATCAGCGGAGCGGAGGACGGTTTGGTGGTTTTAATATGACTCAACAAACCAGTGAAAGCGCTCAAAAGTTGGAAGACATGTTTGCGATAAGTCAGTACAACCAGCTTGCGCTCTCTGGTGTGGGACCCATCAAAGATGTCAAGATCTTCGATACCACGCTGAGGGACGGCGAGCAGGCCCCGGGGATCGCACTGAGCCCGGACGACAAGATACGCATCGCACAGGCCCTCGACAGCCTCGGTACCGATATCATGGAAGCAGGGTTCGCCGCATCCAGCGACATAGAGAAGGAGACCCTGAAGCAGATCAAGGACCTGAACCTGAACGCCACCGTCTGTTCGCTGGCCCGTTCGGTCCACAAGGATATCGACGCCGTCATCGACGCGGGTCTCGACTACATCCACACGTTCATCGCCACCTCCGACCTGCACATGCAGTACAAGCTGAAGATGACCCCCGACGATGTGAGGGCCAGGGCCGTCGACGCCGTCGAATACGCGAGGGAACACGGTCTCGAGGTCATGTTCTCCTGCGAGGACGCCACCCGTACCAGGATGGATTTCATGAAGGAGATCCTGCTGGACGTCCAGGAGGCGGGCGCATCGTCCGTCAACATCCCCGACACCGTCGGCGTGATCATCCCCAAGGCGTACGGGAATATGATCGCGGAACTCCGCAAGACCCTGAAGATCCCCATCTCTGTCCACTGCCACAACGACATGGGGCTTGCGCTGGCGAACACGCTGGCCGCCGTGGAGAACGGGGCCACCATCGTACAGGGATGCCTCAACGGCTTCGGCGAGAGGACCGGGAACGTGGCGCTGGAGGAGGTCGCGGTCAACCTCTTCGCCAACTACGGCGTGAAGACCTACGACCTGAGCAGGATATCCGAGACGTCGGCCCTCATCGAGAGGATCACCGGATTCTCCATGGCCGCCAACAAGCCCATCGTGGGGAGGAACGCCTTCGCCCACGAGTCTGGCATACACGTCCACGGCATAATGAACAACACCGCCACCTACGAGCCCTTCCTGCCCGAGGTCGTCGGTGCCAAGAGGCGTCTCGTGGTCGGCAAACTCTCGGGCTCCCACGCGGTCGAAGGGAAGCTGGAGGAACTGGGCATCAGGTTCCCCGCGGAACACATCGACGAGCTGATGGAAACCGTCAAGAAGATGTCCATCGGCGGCAAGGAGATCACGGACGCCGAACTCGAGGCCATCGCGGACGACATAATGTGGAAGAAGTCCAAGGCCAACAAGGGCTGCGTCCTCGAGGAGCTGACCGTCACCACCGGAAGGTCCACCACCCCGACCGCGACGGTCACCATCACCAAGACCGACGGAACGAAGGTGACAGTGGCCGATATCGGCGTAGGTCCGGTCAACGCGGCGGTCAACGCCATCCGGAAGGCGGTCAACGTCAACATGACCATGGAAGAGTACAAACTGTCCGCCATAACCGGCGAGAGCGACTCCATGTGTCAGGTCGCAGTCACGATGAAGAATGTGCAGAACGACGGCAACCTGTCCTTCGGAAGGGCCGTCGGAATGGACATTGTGGAAACATCCGTGGACGCCACGATGGCGGCCATCAACAGGGATTTCGCCCGCGTCAAACACGATAAGAAGGAATGCTGAAATGGGAAAGACAATCGCAGAGAAGATCCTGTCCGAGCACTCGCACACCGATGCCAGGGCCGGACAGATCGTAGTGGCCGATGTGGACTACGTCATGGTCAACGACGTTACGGGCCCCATCGCCTTCAGGAAATACGACGAGATCGGCAACGGGAAGATGTTCAAGGAGAAGATGGTCCTCATCCCCGACCACTATGTCCCCAACAAGGACATCGACTCGGCCGTGCAGGCCAAGGAGATGAGGGATTTCGTGAAGAAGCACGATCTCCCCAACTACTTCGAGGTCGGGAAGGGCGGCGTCTGCCACCAGCTGATGGTCGAGGAGGGCTTCGCGGCCCCCGGAAGGCTCATCGTCGGGGCCGATTCCCACACCTGCACCTACGGTGCGGTCAACGCGCTCTCCACCGGCATCGGCTCCACCGAGGCCGGAGTCGTGTTCGCCACCGGGAAACTGTGGTTCAAGGTCCCGGAGTCCATCAAGGTGGAACTCACTGGGAAATTCAGGAAATACGTCGGCGGAAAGGACCTGATCCTGAAGATCATCTCCGACATCGGCGTCGACGGCGCCAACTACAAGGCGTTCGAGTTCTGCGGCGAAGGCGTGCACAACATGTCCGTCCCCGACAGGCTCGCCGTCTCCAACATGGCCATCGAGGCCGGCGGGAAGGCGGGCATCTTCCCCTGCGACGACAGGACCAGGGAGTACATCAAGGACTGCGTGAGAGGGGAGTACACCCCCGTGGAGGCCGATCCCGACGCGCACTACTGCCGCGTCCTGAAGTACGACCTCTCCGAACTCGAGTCGATGGTCGCATTCCCCCATCTCCCCAGCAACGGACATGCGGTGAAGGACGTCGACGTGAAGATCGACCAGGCGTACCTCGGCAGCTGCACCAACGGCCGCATCGAGGATATGAGGGTCGCCGCCGAGATCATCAAAGGGAAGAAGGTGGCGGACGGCGTCCGCTTCATCGTCGTCCCCGCGTCCCAGAGGGTCTACAGGGCTATGGTGGACGAGGGACTGATGGACATCTTCCTTGACGCGGGCGCGTTCGTGTCCGGTCCTACCTGCGGCGCATGCCTCGGGGGATACATGGGCATCCTGGCGGCCGGCGAGAGGGCCGTGTCGAGCACCAACAGGAATTTCATAGGGCGTATGGGAGACAAGGCGTCTGAGGTCTATCTCGCGGGACCGGAGGTCGTGGCCGCCTCGGCCATCGCCGGAAAGATCGTCACCCCTGCGGAGGGGAACTGAATGGTATCCAAGACAGTGGAAGGAAAAGTATGGAGGTTCGGCGACGACGTCGACACCGACCAGATCATCCCGGCGGAGCGTCTCGTATCCACGAACCTCGGCCATCTCAACGATTTTATATTCGAGAAGGTGAGGCCCGGCTTCGGACCCAAGGTGCAGAAGGGCGACATCCTCGTCGCCGGCAGGAATTTCGGATGCGGATCCTCCAGGGAACACGCGCCCCTGTCCCTCATGGAGGCGGGATTCAGCTGCATCGTGGCGGAATCCTTCGCCCGTATCTTCTACAGGAACTCCATGAACATCGGACTCCTCCTGGTCGAGTGTAAGGCCGATGCGGCGGAAGGCGACACCGTGAAGGTGGACATAGGGGAGGGAACCGTCTCCGACGAGACCTCCGGGAAGCAGTGGACCTTCGAGAAGTACCCTCCGTTCATCGCACAGCTGATCGACGAGGGCGGCCTCGTCAACCTCGTGAAGGAGGGGAAATTCTGAAGCACTTCGCGATAATTCCCGGAGACGGCATCGGACCCGAGGTCGTGAAGGTCGGGACCGACTGCATGGAGGCGCTGTGTCAGATATCGTCCTTCGATTTCGACGGGGAACTCTTCGACATCGGCGGACAGAGGTATCTGGAGACCGGCGAGCTCCTCACCGACCAGGACATATCCGACCTGAAGAAGAAGGACGCCATCTACTTCGGTGCCATCGGCGACCCGAGGATCAAGCCCGGCATCCTCGAAGGAGGCATCCTCCTGAAGATGAGGGCGGTGTTCGACCAGTACATCAACCTCCGTCCGGTGACCTCCTGGTTCCCGTACGTCCCCCTCAAGAGGGAGGTGCCCTTCGACATCCGCTTCCTCAGGGAGAACACCGAGGACTTCTACATGGGTCTCGGAGCCAAGCTCACGAAGGATTCCGGATACAGGGCGGAACTCGGAGTGAAGAGGGAATCCTACAACATGGACTTCGATGTGAAGGCCTCGCCTTCCGAGGACGACGAGTACTCCATCGAGATCGGACTCCTCTCCAGGAAAGGCATCACCCGTTTCGCCGACTACGCCTTCAGGTACGCGCAGGCCAGGGGGGACAGCAAGGTCACCCTCGTGGACAAGGCCAACGTCATCACCGGGAACTACGGCATGCAGAGGGAGATCTTCAGGCAGAAGGCCGACGAGTACGGGATGGATCTGGAATTCATGTTCGTGGACGCCATGAGCATGGCGATGATCGTCCGTCCGGAGACCTTCGGCACCGTCGCCGTCCCCAACCTCTTCGGAGACATCCTCACCGACCTCGGGGCCCAGCTCCAGGGAGGACTCGGAATGGGAGGCAGCGGGAACATCAACCCCAACGGTCTCAGCATGTTCGAGCCCATCCACGGATCCGCACCCGACATCGCGGGCCAGGGCAAGGCCAACCCCATCGCGGCGGTCCTCGCCGCGGAGATGCTCCTGGACAACCAGGGCTTCCCCGAGGAGGGGAAGATGCTCCATGCGGCGGTCAGGCACTGCCTCGACACCATGCAGGTCACCCCCGACCTCGGCGGGAAGCTGAGGACGGAGGAGGTCGGCAGGGCCATGGTGGATTTCATCCTCAACCAGAAGAAGTGACACCATGCTGGAACTCGAGCTCCGTTTCCAATATGCCGATGCGCAGACCGCCGAAGCGGTCATGTCGGCCGTATCGCCGGAGAACTCCGGATACGTGGAGGCGGTGCTCGAGGGGGACACGGCGGTCTACCGGCTGTCCGCCGATACCGCCGGGACCCTCCGCAACACCGCGGACGACCTTCTGGCATGCATAAAGGTCGCCGAGGATGCGGCGGGACTAACCCGCGACTGTTGATCGGCAAACATTTTATTCGCAGATACGGCATTGCAGGAATGGATTGACATGGCGAAAGTCCTCATTATCTCCACCAGTCTCAGAAAGGAGAGCAACAGCGAGATCCTCGCCCACGAGTTCGAGAAAGGGGCGCAGGAGGCGGGGAACGAAGTGGAATTCGTCTCCCTCAAGGGAAAGAAGATCGCATTCTGCAACGGCTGCAACAGCTGTCAGAAGACCGGGCGCTGCGTGATGAGGGACGACGCGAACGCCATCGTGGACAAGATGGCCGCCTCCGAGGTCATCGTATGGGCCGCACCCATCTACTATTACGAGATGCCCGGACAGATGAAGACGCTCATAGACCGTGCCAACGGCCTCTATGCTTCCGAACACCGCATCAGAAGCGTATACATGGTCCTCGCATGCGCCGACGGGAACCAGAAGACCGCGGTCGAAGGTCCTCTCAAGGGTCTCTCCGGATGGATCGAATGTCTCTCCGGCGTGAAGTTCGAAGGATACGTCTGCGCCACATCGGTCACGGAACCCAATACGGTCCTCGAGTCCCCCGCGTTCATGCAGGCATACGAACTCGGGAAGACGGTCAGGTGACGTCATTTCCGTAAGCCGTACGATATCTCAGGGTTCAGCAGCCAGCATCCGCTGCGGCTGTTCCCCTGGCGTACGATGAGATTCTTCTGCTGAAGTGCCAGAGTGAGCCTCTTCACTTTCGATAGGTCCACTCCCGTCTTCTGAGATATTGCACTCTGGGACATTCTGCCGTCGTCCTCTATGGCTTTCATGACGGCGTACTCGTCCTCTTCCATCATCATGTCGGGGGTTTTCTTTCCGCGGGGGAACGTGACTCTGAAGTGCTGATAGCGCACCTCGAATTTGGGATCCAGAGATCCGTTCTCCTCGCAGAGGCCGATGATCTTGCGGATCCCCGTGCCGTAGCTCTCGATGTATCCCTTTCTTTTGAAAGCGGCCGCGAGGACCGGGTTTCTGGACGAGGAATAGCCGGAAAGCACCTGGTCCAGGGTCAGTTTGTAAGGCATTCCCGGCGATTCGATCTCCACACGGTCATCGAATATGCGGATGAAGGTGGAGAACGAATCCAGGAAGTAATCCCTGTGCACGATCGCATTGATGACGGCCTCCCTGATCGCCAGCAGGGGGATCTCGTAGCGGTCCACATGCAGGATTCCGTCCATTTCGAAACGGCGGGCGATATGGGTGGAGATGAATTCCATCGCCCCGTCTATCTGGGAGAACAGGCTGCCGGTCAGATCGACGCTTTCATTCACGGACGAGGGGTCGTTGCCGCGGAAACGTATGCAGTGGACGGCCGCATAGGGAAAAGGGTTGTCGGTAAGGAGTGCGAACGCACGGGTTGCGGCATATCCATGCGGAATTTCAGAGATGATTCCTAAATTTACCAGAGATTCGATCTCGGCATCGATGCCGGATATTTTCCGACACAGTTTTTCGGCTTTTTCGAAAGTCACTTCGAGGGTGTTCATCGCAATCGCATCAAAGGATGAGTTATCGCCCCTGGCTTCCAGGGAACGGATGATTCCCGAGTCGGCCAATACCGTTGTTGCATTCATACGGATGTATGTGCTGCTGTCGATGCTGCATTTCTTCAGATGATACGGGGTGTTTAAACCCGGCACAAATTCTGCCACGATGACGTTTTTCCCATCTATGTCCGCAACGCATATGTCGAAGAACATCTGAGGGATTATGGAATCGTTCAGAGTCTGCGTTATGGAATCTATAGTTTTGAAAAGGATGTCATCGGGTATTCCGACCACATTGCCGTTGTTGTCCACTCCGAAAAGAATCTTTCCTCCAGAGCAGTTGGCAAAGGCTATTGCAGTTTTCACAAATTTTCTGTCCTTGGAAGGTTTGGATTCCTTGAACTCCAATTCATTGGATTCGCCTTTGGCAATTTCTCTTGAAATCAAGGAGGATATGTTCGGAAGATCGAAACCGGCAGTCATGGTGCGCAACAGTCATCGCCCCGTTATGAAACCCATATGCTGCATGTAGCAGTGCAAATCAATCTATGCGTTTGGATTATTTTAATCAACCGAAAAACCGATTTTTGAACCAGTGAACTAAAAATGAACCGATTAAATGGTTTGGGGAGAATGGCCCTGACGGGTCATTCGTCCCTGTCTTCGTCGGACCCGGTGCGGGTCTTCACGGCGATACCCTTCTTCATCGAGAGGATCTCGCTTCCGATGAGGAGCATCTTTCCGGTCCCGATGGGTTTTCCGTCTTTGTCGACGATGATTGCCTCGTCCATAGGGACGAGTTCCTCGTCGACGGATGCGACGAATTGGCAGAACACGTTCCTTCCCTGCGATACGAAGGGCACCGCATCGTCCGCCACTTCGACCCTCATGCGGGGCGCCGGAACGGCTTCCGCTATCCTTTTGGCACCTTCCATCCTGAGGGTGAAGAATCCGTCTCCCGCCCTCATGGAGAGCACATGTTCCCCATCGGAGAACACGTTCCTGATCTTGCCGGTCTTCCTGCTCTTTCTGAAGGTGAGTTCTCCTCTGAGGAGGACGTCCGCGGCCTCGGTCCCGAACTGGTACCTCGCCACGGCCCTGACTCTCGCCCTGTCGTTCTCCAGGATCTCCTCGTCGGTCGGTTCCCCGCCGTATTTGGCTTCGAGTTCGCTTCCGTTGACGACGCCGTCGGTGAAGTGCTTCTCGAGGAATTCGAGGGTGAGTTCATCGCCTTCGTTCTCCGTGTCGGTGTCCTCGATGGTGGGGAACATCGACTGTGCCAGAGGATACATTTCATCGAGTTCCGCAGGTACCGGTCCGAACGGGGAGATGATGACGGGGGTGTATCCCTGCCTCCTCGCATTCACGAATTCGGATACGAAGTATCTGCTGTAGGGCTTGTTCTGACCGCCGTAGAACAGAGCGGCCTTCTTCGTCGGGGGGACGTAACGCGACATGATTCTGTCGCCGTACCTCTTGAAGACGGGCCTTCCGCGGGTCTCTATGCCGGTGTAGAACACCGCTCCTTCTCTGGAGATGGGGTCGAACCTCTCCATGAAGTCCTGGTATTCCCTGAGTCTCCTGAGGCCGTCGAGCATGGCGGGGTGCGCCCTGCAGCGGATCTCCGCAAGTTCCCACAGGCGGCCTTCGCGGAGGTACCTCTTCACAAGTGCCAGCTCCTGTTTTATCTGATGCAGGTTGTGCCTCGCGATGATCCTTATCCTCTCGTTCTTCTCGGTCTTCCTGAGGGCTTCGAGGGTTATGCCGCGGCATGCCGGGCAGTTGCAGTCGAGTGACTGCATGTCCTGCAGGCGGAACGTCCCGTCGATGAACATCATCCTGTCGTCCTTGGCGAATTTGGCGTAGGATGCGGAATCGAACAGGTCGCATCCCATGAGGGTGGCGAAGGCGAGGATCATAGGGTGTCCTGCACCGAAGAGGTGGACGGGGCGGTTGGGGTTGAGACCCATCTTGGACGAGATTATCACATCGACGAGTTCGGCGTAGCGGTACTGCTCCATCAGGGGGACCACGCCGCCTATGGGGTGCACGTCGATGTCCATGGACGCGAGTTTCCTGGCACAGTCCTCCCTGAGGTCGGGATATACGGAACCCTGGACGACGCCGTTGAGCATCATCTCTCCCTTCAGGGAGACGGCCTCCTCCGTCCTTTTCAGGGTTTCCGTTATGGAATCGGCGGTCTGCTCCTTCGTCCAGAACGGTTCGGTGAAGATGTCGAGGACCGTCCCGATATCGGTCCCGATGGACCTCTGGAACTCGACTATCTCCTTGTTGGTGAGTTCCACCTCTCCGTACATGTGGCTCTGGAACGTCCCGGAATCGGTCATGATGATGCCGGGGTAGTCGAGCATCTCGTGGAGACCCTTGGACTGGGCCTCCTCCTTCAGTGCGGGGGTGTTCTTGATGATATAGGAGTTGGTGATGATCGCGCCGAACCCGAAATCGTCGTAGAGTTCCCTGGGCGTCACGGTCCTGATCTTCGGGTTTATGACCGGGAGCAGGGCAGGGGTCTCCACCGTGCGTCCCGACACGGTGGTGAACTTGCCTATGCGGGCCATCCCGTCTCTTCTGGTAATCTCGAACATTGGACAGGGGATTGGCGCCGCATTTATAAATGAATGTGCGGGCGCTGTTTTCAGAAGTCGTCCGTCTGGGACCTCAGTTCTTTTATGCGGAGTTTCTCGGAATCGGCGAACGCCTTGGAGAGGACGTTCTTCATGAGTATATCGGATATGTCCTCTATGCAGTCCGTGTTCCAGTCCTCCGGGTCCCTTTCGAACTTTATCACGGGGCGGATCTCGGATTCGTCGTAGATTTCGGGTTTTCTTATCTCGAGGCCGTCGAGGATCTGGGAGGCCGTTCTGCCGTTGACGGTGATTTCGTTCTTCCCTTCTCCGGGAACGGATCTGAAAGATACGGATATGCCGGAGATCTTCATTTCCGTCACGAGGCCGTTCATGTAGTCCTCCATCTCCCTGACGCTCTTCCTTCTGATCTCGGTGCCGGCGGGAGATTCGGGTTCCCCGGAATGACGGTAGACGATATCGATCTGGGCCATGGCGGATAATTGCAGACCGGGTTAAAAACAGATTCGCAGGCGGATGCGTCAGAGGTCTATCGACGACAGGAGTTCGAGGGCGCGTCCGTCCCCCTGATCGGCGGCCATCCTGAGGTACCGCGCCGCGCTTTCCGCATCCTTCCTCTTGAGGAGGAGTTTCCCGACGGCGAATTGGGCGCCCGCATGTCCCAGATCCGCGGATTCCCTTATCGACGAAAGTGCCAGGTCGTAGTTCCTCTCGGTGCCGATGCCGTCCGCGTACATGGATCCGACGGCGAAGAGCGCATCGGAGCGGGTGTCGTCGTCGCATTCGCATTCCGACGCCCTCCTGTAGAATTCGAAGGCGGCGGTGTCGGAACGGTCGGGTCCGTTCCCGCTCTCGTAGAGGTATGCGAGGTTGTAGGCGCAGGCGCCGTTCCCCTTGTCCGCCCCCCACTTGTACCATTTGGCGGCGGTCTTCGGGGACCGGTCCGCGGAGAAACCGTTCTCGTAGATCTGTCCGAGGACATACATGGCGGTGCTGTTCCCGGCCCTGGCGGACATCTCGAGCCAATATACGGCCGTGGCGGGGGATGCTCCGACGTGCACCCCGTCCAGATATTCCAGTCCGTAGAGGAGCTGCAGGGACGGGTCCTCCGTCCTCTTCAGGACGGGATAGTAGTTCTCGTCGGGTTCGGCCTCCCTCTCCAGTTCGGCCATGGCGTACCTGTCGCCCCAGCGGGCGGCTTCCAGATACAGGTGTCTTGCCACCGTCTCGGACCTCTCGAGTCCCAGTCCGAACATGTAGAGTCCCGCCAGAAGCCTCTTGGCGGCGGTGTTGCCGTTCCTCGCGGCCTTTTTGAACAGGACGGAAGCGGTTCCGCAGGAGCGTTTGACCTCCAGCCCTTTCTCGTACATCCTCCCCAGGTTGACCTGCGCGGAGGCGTTTCCGCTGATGCTGCCTTTCTGGAACCAGGTGACCGCGGCATGGTCGTTATGTTCGGCGCCGTTCTGATCCATGTATATCAGGCCGAGGTTGGACTGTGCGCGGGTGTTCCCCGCCATGGCGGCTTTCTCGTACAGCTCTATGGCGTAGGAACGGGATCTTTTCACGCCCAGGCCCGTCTCGTGGAGGAATGCGAGGGCGCACGTGGCGTCCGTATCGCCGCTTTCCGACGCCTTCTCGTACCATTTGGCCGCATCGCGGTACGACTGTTCCGTACCGTGTCCGCTCTCGTACATCGTACCGAGCAGGTAACAGGCGCGCGCATGTCCCCTGGACGCCGCCTTGCGGTACAGGGGGAACGCGGTGCCGAAGGACTGCTCGGCTGTGTTGCCTACGCGGTATTCGTCGGCCTGGCGTACCATCTCCTCCGGACTTTTGGCCTTGGGAGCATGGGAGAACATGGGCGTGTGTATATTTTGGAGGTATAAATCGGTTGGTCGGTGCGGTATCCCGGAACACATCCGGGCAGACCGCAGCTGTCCCATATGCTGATGGGGCCGTCTGGCACATTCCGTTCCGGGACGGTCGGGCCGATGAGGGTCCTTCCCTGCGGGAATGCCATTCTTTATATGAGGGACGGCAATCGAGGGAGCATGTCCTTTTTCGACAGGGATTCGGAATACAAGGTCGTCATCCTCATGCGGCAGGACCTCAAGCTGTCCAAGGGAAAGTCCGCCGCCCAGGCATGCCATGCGGCCGTATCCTGCGCCCTCGCATCGAAGAAGAAGGACCCCTCTTCGTTCTCCGAGTGGGATTCCTGCGGTCAGAAGATCGCCGTCCTGAAGGTCGAGGACGAGAGGGCCCTTTTCGAATTCAAGGCCGTAGCGGACAGGCAGGGCATCATAAACAGCATCGTATGCGACGCCGGCAGGACGGAGATCGAACCCGGCACCTACACCTGTCTCGGCATCGGTCCGGAGAAGCAGTCGGTCCTCGACAAGATCACCGGCGGCCTCAAGATGCTGTGACTTACCTGCTACATGCAGTGTCTCGGTTTTTAATCCCCGGTCCGCGAAACATACGGTATGACACAGATCGATGTCACAGAGGATATGAAACTGGTGATCGTGATGAGGCGCGACCTCGGCATGGGCAAAGGGAAGATCGCGGCCCAGGCATGCCATGCGGCCGTGGAATGCGCCCTCAATGCGGAGAAAAGGAATCCCGAGCTGCTCGCGGGGTGGGAGTACTCCGGGAAGAAGGTCATTCTTCTGAAGACCGAAGGGACGGAGGGCCTGCTCCGTGTTCTGAAAGCGGCCCGCGACAGAGGCGTGTTCGCCGCCATGATGGTGGATGCGGGACTCACACAGATCGAACCCCTGACCCCCACGTGCGTGGGGCTCGGACCCGATCTCGACGGGGTAATCGATGAAATAACGGGGGATCTCAGCCTCTTCTGACTGAATTCATAATCGATGCCGGGTCCTGCGCGGACATGAGTTCCCGCATCATGCAGATGCCTGCGGCGCCCGCCTTCCGCGCGGCGGATACGCCGTTCGGGCCGAGATCCCCGGCAGCATACACAGGTACATCCGATCTTCCGCATATGCGGGCGAGTTCCTCCGTGCCGGCCCCGGCGCACCTGAAGATCAGGAAGTCGGCACCCATCTTCTCCGCCACGTCCACTTCGCCGAACGAATGCACCGATATTCCGACCGCAGGGAAATCGGGTCTCCCTTCCTCCGTCATACGGCGGAACGAGATCTATACCGCACCGACGCCGAGATCCCTCGCGATGTCCGTGAAACCGTCCACGCAGAACCGGGTCTCGTATCTGGCACATATCTTCCTTATCTTTTCGGCAAGGGGGAGGTAATCCTCCGGAGACATATCCTCCTCGCGGAGTATAATCATGTCTGCACCCGCTCTGCAGATCAGCTCCGTCTGTTCTTCGAGAGGCCTTACGCAGTTCTTCCTGTCTGTAACTGAGATGATCTTCATCGGTCCGTATGGGATATCGTGTCAGATACTGAAATTGTTGCTGCGCACATGTTCGCGGCGGATGTCCCGTCACATCCTGCCGCAGGCCCTGCGGTCGTTGAGGATCATGGTCTTCAGTTCGTGCGCGGCCCCGCGGATGTCCGGCTGCGCCATGATCGCCGACACGACCGCCGCGCCGTCCGCACCCGCATGGAGCACGTCGAGGATGTTCCCTCTGTTGATGCCGCCTATGGCCACGAGGGGGATCTCGTCCCCGATCTCCTTCTTCACGTCGAAGACGGCGTCCAGCCCCAGAGCCTGTGCGGCGTCTGGTTTGGTGGCGGTGGAGAACACGGATCCGACGGCCACGTAGTCCGCGCCCCCGTCGGCGGCCTTCCTCGCCTGTTCCGCATTCTCCACGCTGATGCCGATGATCATGTCGTCGCCTGCGAGTTTCCGGGCCTCCTCCAGGGGAATGTCGGACTGTCCCAGGTGGACTCCGTCCGCATGTGCCAGAATCGCGATGTCGAGCCTGTCGTTCACGATGAAGAACTTGCTGTACTCGTCGGCGAGCTTCTGCATCGCCTTCGCCTGTGCGAGCATTTCCCCTCCGTCGGCATCCTTCATCCTGAGCTGCACGACGTCGGCCCCGCCTTCGTAGCAGAGTCTTGCGGCCTCAGCCTCGGAGGTGCCGCCGAGCATCCTCCTGTCGGTGATCGCGTAGAGTTCGAACATGTGTCAGACCTTCCGAGTCTCGGATTTCACGGCCCCGGAGACGTCTTCCTCCGTCAGACCGTAAAGGGAATCCAGGAGTTTCGTCTTGAACGATGCGGGACCGAAGACCTTCCCGCCGGCCACGGCCTTCTCGGCAGCGATGTTGAAGACGGATATCCCCGCGGAGACGGAGTCCGCCGAAACGCCGCAGGCCCCTGCGTAGCATCCGACGACGGATGCGGTCATGCACCCGGTGCCGGAGACGGTCTCCAGCATGTCGGATCCGTTCTTCAGGATGTTCAGGACCTTCCCGTCGGAGACGTAATCCGTCTTCCCGGTGGCGGCGACGACTGCTCCTGTCCTCTCTGCGAGGGAGACGGCCGCGTTCCCGGCTCCTTCGGAACCTCCGACGGAATCCACTCCGCGGACCTTCCCGCCGAGTCCGGCGAGGACGGAGATCTCCCCGCTGTTTCCCTTGATCACGGCGACCTCGACCTTCGCGAGGATGTCTGATGCGACGGAAGTCCTGTAGGATGTGGCGCCGGCCCCGACGGGATCCAGGATGACTGGCACATTGTTCCTGTTTGCTTCCTTCCCTGCCAGGAGCATCGATCCGACGGTCCTTTCGTTCAGGGTTCCGATGTTCAGGACGACGGCGGACGCCATGGCGACCATCTCCGGGATGTCCTTTGCCTCATCGGTCATGACCGGCGCCCCTCCCGCGCAGATGCATACGTTTGCGCAGTCGTTGACGGTGACGTAGTTCGTAATGTGGTGCACCAGGGGTTTCTTCTCCCTGACATCTCTCATCATTTCGGCCGCAGAGTATGCCATAAACCGGTAACCGTCGGTTTCGGATTTAAAACTGAGGAAAAAGTTCGGAAACGGAGGGCGGAACGGTGCGGTTGGACGGTAAAACTGTTCTTCTAACGCCTGCGCGCGGGCCAATTTTATTTATAGGAATGCGGGGATTGACGCACAGATATAATGGTCGATGATGAAGACGTCAAACCAAGGAAGGAGAGGGAACCCATCTCCGTCGTCTGCTTCATCGTGCTGATCCTGGCCACGGTCGGTGCGGTGGGCGCTTTTGTGAACGACAATATTGTGAATGCCGATGACGAGACGGTGGCCACCAACGGCAGCACCGTTGTCGTGAAGTACACCGGTTCGTTCTACAACTACTACGACGAGGGAGGAGTCATCTTCCAGACCTCGATCGACAGCATCGACGAGAATGAGGATTACAAGCATTCCGACGGATATTCCAAATCCGACGACGAGACTCTTTCCGTCACAGTCGGTTCCGGCAACGCCCTGTCAGCGTTCGAGAACAGCCTCATCGGGATGAAGGCCGGGGAGACCGTATGGGTCAAGATCACCGCAGGAGACGGATACAACGCAGCCGACACGACCGGATTCTTCGACAACGGGTTCGAAGTCCCTGTCAAGCAGGAGATGTCCGCATCCGAGTACAAGGCTCTCTACGGAGAGGATGCGAAGGACGGAACGACCGTCACCACGGTCTACGGATGGCCCGCTTCCGTCAACAAGACCGCCGACGGGAAGATCGTCGTGAACAACCTCGCCAAGACCGGAGAGACTTACGACATCGAGTCCGAATTCGCCACGGTCAAGGCCACCGTGTCATCGGTCACCACCGGAGTAATCACATGCACCCTCTCCCTGACCGATGTGACCAAGATCGGTTCGGATAAGATTCCGTACTCTGATTTCGCAGAAGAGGACAGCGGCATCACCTACTCGCCCATCCAGATGGTGAAGGTGCCCGCATGCGGGAGCGGTATCGGAACCAATTCCTCCGTCTACATAATCGGAATTTCCGATGACGGCCAGCACTTCGAGTACAGGACCGTCGACGAGACGAAGAACATCGACCTGTACTTCGTCATCGAGGTCGTCTCCGTAAGCTGAGATACAAAACCCTGCCCGGATTTTCCGGGCTTTTTCTTTATTTTAACGGTGCCGGCGGATTTCCGCCGGCACATTGCATATTCAAAAGAGAAAGATGATGCGTTCAGAGGAACGCATCTATTTTGGAGAGGACTTCCGAAGGGTTCCTGCCGAGGACCTCCACGGATATCCCTTTCTTCCCGGAGAGGTCCGCGAGGACATCCGGGAATCTTCTGGAGGATTCCACCGCCGAGCGTACCGTCTCGGAGATGCTGCTTCCCTTCTTCCTGATGAGGGCCACTTCGAGTCCCGCATCCTCCATATCCTCCACCGTTTCCTCGGGGACGGAGAACTCGAGGACGCTCCTGGTCTCCGGCGACGTCTTCATCGCTTCCATAAGGACGAAAGACAGGTGTTCCGCGGCTCCGAATTTCACCTGTCCGTTCCTGCGGACGGCGCCGTTGTGCACGGCCATCCTCTTATCGACGGCGGCGATCTCCTCCGGACCTTTCGCATCCTTCTTGGCGTAGGCGAAGTTCATCCCCGTCCTGGGGACGAATTCGGGAGGCATCATGGCGCAGACCTTCCCGACGGCGGCGTCCAGTTCCCTCAGGACGGCGACCTTGTCGGAATCCTCCTTCTCCGTCAGCGTCACGTTCGTGTTCACGACCGGGACGCCCTTCCCCACGGCATACTGGGTCTTTATGGACTTCTGGATCATCTTCCTGGATTCCAGGACCGATGTGACTAGGTCGAGCCCGTTGGCCATGTTTGCCGTTATGTATGCGGAGAATGTGCATCCGGATCCGTGTCCGGCCTCGTACGGGAGCCTGGGGTTCCTGATCCTCGTGATCTCCGATGACAGATAGAGGTAGTCCACCACGTTGGAGGATCCCATGTGCCCTCCCTTGAGGAGGACGGAGGACCCTTCTTTCCCGATGATCTCGCATGCGAAGGTGACGTCGTCCTCGTTCTCGATCTTCATCCCCGCGAGGACCTCCGCCTCGTGTCTGTTGGGCGTGACGAGCTCGCATATGGGGAGCAGTTTTTCCTTCAGTGCGCGGACGAAGGTCTTATCATACAGTTCGTCCCCGACGGTGGCCACCATGACGGGGTCCACTATGAGGGGGATGTCGTGGTCCTCGAACGCATCGGCGACCGTGCCGACGATCTCGGCGTTGTAAAGCATGCCTGTCTTGACGGCCCTGATGTCGCAGTCCGACAGGACGGCGTCCAGCTGTGCCTGTACCATGTCCGCGGGCATCGGGAATATCTTCTCCACCCTGCAGGTGTTCTGGGCGGTGACGGCCGTGATGACGGAGGCGGCATGCACGCCGACGGCGGCCATGGCCCTGATATCGGCCTGGATGCCCGCGCCCCCTATCGAATCCGAACCTGCCACCGTAAGTGCGGTTCTCATAACGGCGTTCCCCATGCCATTTAAGTATATAACCGTGAGAATGCGTGTTTATTTTCTCTTAAGAATATTTATTTCAATTAATATTATTATAAGAAACGGATGCCGATTCAACTTTTAATAGATTGATTGGGATGGGCGTGGTATGGCAACCAAGAGCAGCGTCCACTTCGTCCTCAGGGGCAAGAGCGACTACAAAGACCTCGCACCCGTATTCCCCGAGGTCCTCAGATCCGCCCTCACCATCGCGGACCAGGTGCCCGAAGAGGAGGAGCTGACGATGATCGTCCGCCTCAATCTGGATGACCTCGAGAAGAACCGCAAACCGGAAGGGTATCTAAGGAAGGCCAGGATAAGGATGGTCTTCCCGATGGACAGGAAGGAGTTCTACTTCCAGAGCTACAACCCCAAGATCGTGGACCTGGGGAAGATAAGGGAATCCGTCACGGAGATCCTCGCCGCCGGAGGCATCGCATTCGACGTCACCGAGGATGACGACATCCGTTTCGACCTCAACCCGAAGAAATGAGGGCAGATAGGAATAAAACTTCAGAATTATTCCTATATGGCTTAAATTAACAATGGATAATAAGTATTTAGGAATATCATAATCCAATTCACAGGCAGCGGAAGACTGCAGCAGGAAAACAGGAGAGAATCAAAATGGCATTCGGAAAGGAAGAAAAGGCGTTCCGCATCGAAGACAGATACAACATCCCCTCGGGCCCCCTGAACCCCAGCGGATACAGGTTCGACACCCTTCAGATCCACAAGGGACAGGAGGAACCCGACCCCGTCACGGACTCCAGGGCCGTACCCATCTATCTGACCACGTCGTATGTGTTCAAGGATTCCAAACAGGCCGCCGACAGGTTCGCGCTCAAAGAGGGCGGGAACATCTACGGCAGGCTCACCAACACCACCCAGAGCATATTCGAGGACAGGATCGCCGCCCTCGAGGGAGGTTCCGCCGCCCTCGCCGTCGCATCCGGCGCCGCGGCCGTGACCTATGCGGTCACCGCCCTCGCCCTTTCCGGAGACAACATCGTCGCCGCCAACAACCTCTACGGAGGAACCGTGAACCTCTTCGAGCACACCCTGGCGAAGAACTACGGCATCTCCACCACCTGGGTGGACCCCAAGGACCCCGCTAACTTCGAGAAGGCCATCACCGAGAAGACCAAGGTCATCTACGCCGAGACCTTCGGCAATCCCAACTCCGAGGTCGTGGACATCGAGGCCGTGGCGGAGATCGCCCACAGGCACAAGATCGCCTTCGTGGTCGACAACACCTTCGCCACCCCCTACCTCTTCAGGCCTCTGGAGCACGGGGCGGACATCGTCGTGGAGTCCGCCACCAAGTTCATCAGCGGACACGGCACGGTCATCGCCGGCATCATCGCCGAATCCGGGAAGACCGACTGGAAGGGTTACGGGAAATACCCCAACCTGTCCGAACCCGATCCCTCCTATCACGGAGTCGTCTTCGCGGACCTCGGATCCGGTGCGTTCACCACCTGGATAAGGGCGATCATGCTCCGCGACACGGGCGCCTGCGTGTCCCCCGTCACCGCCTTCGCGCTCCTGGTCTCCCTGGAGTCCCTGTCCCTCCGCGTGGAGAGGCAGGTGGAGAACTCCCTCAGGATAGTCGATTATCTGAGTAAGAATCCCCATGTGTCCTACGTGAGCCATCCGGCCCTCCCGGACAACCCCACCCATGCGCTGTACGAGAAGTACTTCCCCGCAGGCGCGGGATCGATCTTCACGTTCGATGTCAAGGGGACGAAGGAACAGGCCCAGAAGCTCACCGAGAGTCTGACCCTCTTCAGCCTCCTGGCGAATGTGGCCGATGAGAAATCCCTCATCATCCACCCGGCGTCCACCACCCACTCCCAGCTGACGGAGGGGGAGCTCGAGAAGGTCAACATCCACCCGACCACCATCAGGATCTCCATCGGTGCGGAGAACATCAACGACCTCATCGCGGACCTCGACAGGGCGTTCACGGAAGTCTTCGGGAAAAACTGATTCTGCCGTATGTCCGGAGATGCGGGGAATGCTCCGCATCTTCGGGCACACATATTTTTGCGCCGGATTCCGGCCGATTAATGGAAATCAATCCAATTTTTGGGATAACCTGCGCTGATTTTTATATTGGCATATACATCCAATATGCGGAGACGGAGGCGTCGGGATCGGAACCGGCGGACGTCCGTCCTCTGAAACTCGTACCTGCGGGCGGCAGATCTGCTTCACCGTACACTTGGCAACGAACGCCCGTACGGAATCGATGAATCGTTCAGCGAGGAATGAAATGCAAAAGAAAATCATCATTCTGATTGTCCTGGCGGTAGTGGCCGCCGCTTTCGGAGTGGCCGCCACCGGATCGGATGACTCCGACGCCGCAGCCACATACACGAAAGACGGTTTCACATATTCGCTTACGGACAAAGGCGATGAAAGCCAGAATACTGCTCAGATCACGAGCATAAACACCCGTCTCATGGCTAATAAGGAGGTGACCATCCCGGCATACATCACGGATGACGACGGGACGAAATACCACGTCACCGCGGTGAATGTCGCATTCAGCGGCTACACCTGTTCGGGAACATCCGTCATTATAGAGAGCAATCCCGGGCTTATTCTGCCTCAGAATATGTTCATGAATACCTATGTCAAGTCCGTGAAGATCGGGGACGGCATCGATCTCCCGAACGGCATTTTCACAGGGTGCGGCAATCTGGAGACACTGACTCTCCCTTCCACCCTCACCTCGATCCCCTCCAGTGCGTTCGCTAGATGCTGGAAACTGACCGAGATAGACATAGGAGACAAAGTCACCAGCATCGGGAACAATGCGTTCCAGGGCTGCACGAAGATCACGACGATCGATCTCCCGGACACTCTGAAATCGATCGGAAGCAGCGCATTCCAGGCCTGCACGGGACTTACGACAATCGACCTGCCGGATTCCCTGGTGTCGATCGGAAGCAACGCTTTCAAGGGCTGCAGCAAGATCGAGTCCCTGAACATCGGGCCCAATGTGGAATCCATAGGAGCCGGCGCATTCTCCGGGACCAAGATTACCAGCGTCGTCATCTCCGAGAACCTCAGGGAGATCGAAGTCGGGGAATCATGCTTCCTCGACGATCTGGATTCCATATCCGTCCCCGAAGGGAACCCCTACTTCTCCGTAGACGGAGGAGTCCTCTACAACAAGGACAAGTCCGTCCTGCTGTACTACCCCCGCTCCGTGACCACGGAAGACGGGACATTCACCACGTCAGCCAGCATCGGTGATTACGCATTCTACAAGACCTGTCTCACCAAGATCACGGTCACCGACGGTGCGGTATCGGTCGGCAAATCCGCATTCGGCAGCAGCACCATGCTGAAAGAGATCTCTCTTCCCGATTCCGTCAAATCAATCGGCGAATCCGCATTCAGCGGATGCAGTGCCCTTACGGCCCTGACCCTGCCGAAGAATCCCGACAGCATCGGGGCGAAGGCATTCTCCGGTTCCGGCATCACGGAGATAACGATAGAGTCCGGCCTCACATCGATCGAGGGCATGTTCTCCGACTGTACGAACCTGCAGAGCGTCACACTGCCCGCAACGGTCACGGCCGTGGGGAAGAGTGCGTTCGATGGATGCTCTTCGCTTACAACCGTGAAGTTCCTCGGAAATATCACGTCCATCGGCGAACGCGCTTTCGAGGAATGCGTAAACCTTACCAGCGTAACTCTCTCGGACACCATCGAGACCATAGGTAACAGAGCATTCTACAACGACGGCAAACTGGAGATCACCGCACTTCCGTCGGGTCTGACATCCGTCGGTACATATGCATTCTACGGATGCACCGGTCTGAAGATCACGGCGCTGCCCGATTCCCTCACGGAAATCAACAGCAACGCATTTTTCAACACCGGTATAGAATCGATCACCGTAGGTGCCGTGAACGCCGTCGAATTCAAGGTCAGTTCGAATATAAGCAGCGGAAAGTTCAACGCATTCGGGGGGAGCGCCCTCAAGTCGATATGCCTGAACAAAGTGACTCTCGCCGAAGAGAACGTGAAGTACGCCGGCACGCTGGTCAGCATCAGCGACAATCTCGAGAATTACGAGCTCGGCTCCGATTTCACGCTCTGGAAATGGGTGGACGGCGTCGGTCTGAACGAGGAGAAGAAGACCGCCTATCTCTTGAAACCCGGCGTTACGAAGTTCACCATCCCTTCGACGGTCGATACGGTCTCCGGTGCCGCATTCCAAAATACAGGCATCACCGAAATAGCATATGCCGGCGATTCTTCCAGGACCATAACCTTCGACTCCGGCAGCACAACTTCGATGTTCTACAACTGCAAGAGCCTCGTCAAGGTGACTCTTCCGAACATCGTGGATGCGAAGAACAATTCCTCCGGGCTGTTCAACAACTGCACCGCGATCAAGGAGATGGAGATCGGGGGCATGGACACCCTCGGCAAAATTTCGACCACGGCCATAATCATGGACAAATTCGTGCTCCACAGCTGCAAGACCATAAACAATTGGCCTTACGCATATTATATGGAGATTCCCAGCAACGTCACTAAAGTGAAGTACACCAACATGCTTCAGGACGGCAGCGGCAAGGATCTGTTCAGCGTCAAGGGCACCATCACCAGTGCGGATGAGATCGCCAAGGTCGCCGGAAAGTCGCTGGTATGGAACGGGAGCTATTCGAACAGGTATCCCATATGCACCCCTGTCGACTCCGATCAGGCGACCGTATGCCTCGATTACGGCGATAGCAAGGCATATGTCGCCGTCGACAAGGGAACCGCATTCGATCCGAGCGAGTACAGCCACGTGATCTACGACGCCTCCAAGTGGTACACGGATTCCACAAAGGCGGCGGAATATTCCGATGCGGCCGTTTCCGAGGACATCACACTCTATGCGGATGCCGCACAGAGAACCTTCAAAGTCACCGTATCGGCCGATGAAGGGGACACATACACCCTTTACTGCGACGATAAGGAGATTACAAGCGGAGACGCGGTCCCCTACGGGAGTTATGTCAAGCTTGTCGCACCCCAGAAAGAGGGGTATGACGGTTACATAAACGGCAATACGATCCCGGAACTCGGCGGAGTGGGTACGACCGTGTACGCGGATACGGTGATGACCCTCAAGTATTCGCAGCAGAAGTATACCCTGACGTTCAGTGCGGTCGGCGCCGACAGCATCGCCAGCATCACCGCGCCGAGCGGATCGGAATACGACAAGCCTGCGGATCCCGTCAGGACGGGCTACAAGTTCGTGGGCTGGACCCCGGCTCTTCCGGATAAGATCCCGACCGTGAGATACAACTACGGTATGACATATTCCTACTCCGCACTGTGGGCGCCCGCGACCGTCTCCATCTACTTCGATACCGACGGAGGGGATGCGGTGGCTTCCGTCACCAGGCTCTACAACACCACGTACGGGGATCTTCCCGCGGCGACCAAGACGGGTTACACCTTCGCCGGCTGGTACACCGCGGCGGAGGACGGCACCATGGTCAAGTACACGGATGTGGTCAAATCCGCCGAAGGGGTCACCCTTTACGCGAAGTGGACCGTCAACCAGTACACCATCACCTTCAACACCGACGGAGGTTCCGACGTCGCCGCGATCACCCAGGATTACGGCACCGCCGTGACCGCCCCCGCGAACCCCTCCAAGGACGGAAGCACTTTCCTCGGATGGGACAAGACCGTTCCCAAGACGATGCCCGGGGAGAATATCACCCTGAAGGCGCTGTGGGGAACTTCCGGACAGTACTCGATCTGCTTCGACACCGACGGAGGATCCTCTGTAGACACCATCGTCGCGTCCTCGGGTGCGACGGTCGCCAAGCCCACGGATCCGGCCAAGGAAGGATACACATTCCAGTTCTGGTCCGAGGACGGAACCACTGAGTACACGTTCTCCGCCATGCCTGAGAAGAACCTCACCCTCAAGGCCGTCTGGAAAGCCGTCGAGTACACCATCACCTTCAACACCGACGGAGGAACCCCCGCCGTCGCCGAGATCAAGCAGGCTTACGGCACCGACGTGGCCGCACCGACCGAGACCGTGACCAAGACCGGATACAAGTTCCAGTTCTGGTCCAAGGACGGAAAGACGGAATACAGGTTCGGCACCATGCCCGCCGAGAGCTTCACCCTCACGGCCGTTTGGAAGATCGAATCCTACGGATACACCATAAAGTACCAGGATAACAACGGTAAGGAGATCGCCAGCGACGTCACCGGAACCGCCCCGTACGATACCGATGTGTATGCGCAGAGGATAATCCTCACCGGTTACACAGTACCTGCATCTTCCCAGAGCATCCACATCACTACGGATCCGGACAGCAACGTGCTGATCTACAAGTACACGCCCAACAAGTACACCATATCCTTCGACACCGACGGAGGAACGCCGGACACCATCCCGTCCATAACCCAGGACTATGGAACCGAGGTTTCCGCACCGGATGTGACACTTACCAAGGAAGGGTACGAGTTCCAGTATTGGATGCAAAGGGTATGGAAATACACCTTTACCACTATGCCTGCGGAGAACATCACCCTCAAGGCCTCGTGGACACCTAAGGTGTACACCATCACCTTCGATTCCGACGGAGGCTCCGAAGTCTCCTCGATGCAGAGGAAATACACCTTCGCCATATCCGCCCCTGCGGCGCCCACCAAGGAAGGATACACGTTCAGGTATTGGTCCGAGGACGGAACCAACGAGTACATCTTCGGTACCATGCCTGCGAAGGATCTCAACCTCACGGCCGTCTGGAAGGTCAACCAGTACACCATATCCTTCGACACCGACGGAGGAACCCCTGCCGTCGCAGCGATCACCAAGGATTATGACACGGCCGTGGCCGCTCCTGAAACGGTGCCGGCCAAGACCGGATACACGTTCCAGTTCTGGTCCAAGGACGGAACCACGGCGTACACGTTCGGCACCATGCCCGCCGAGAACATCACCCTCACGGCCGTCTGGAAGGTCAACCAGTACACCATATCCTTCGACACCGACGGA
>CAZHJV010000012.1:30241-31901 GCA_964533525.1 uncultured Methanomassiliicoccales archaeon
TCCAAGGACGGAACCACGGCGTACACGTTCGGCACCATGCCCGCCGAGAACATCATCCTCAAGGCCGTATGGGACGCCAACCCCTACGGCTACACCGTGAAGTACCAGGATGCCAACGGCAAGACTCTTGCCGATGACAAGACCGGTACCGCCGACTTCGGCACCGAAGTGGATGCGGAACTGAAGACCATCACCGGTTACACCGCACCTTCCGCAGCCAAGATCGCCATCACGGAGGTCGCAGAGAACAACGTGATGATCTACACCTACACCGCCAACCCCTACGGCTACACCGTGAAGTACCAGGATGCCAACGGCAAGACTCTTGCCGATGACAAGACCGGTACCGCCGACTTCGGCACCGAAGTGGATGCGGAACTGAAGACCATCACCGGTTACACCGCACCTTCCGCAGCCAAGATCGCCATCACGGAGGTCGCAGAGAACAACGTGATGATCTACACCTACGCCATCAACTCCTATACCATCACCTTCGACACCGACGGAGGTTCTGCGGTTTCCGCGATCACTCAGGACTACGGAACGTCCGTCACCGCGCCCGCGGATCCGACCAAGACCGGGTACGTGTTCCTGAAGTGGGATCCCGCAGTGCCTGCGACGGTTCCCGCGGAAAACGTCACCGTCAAGGCGGTATGGGCCGTCAGTGTCAAGGCGGACGACAAGGGCGAGGCATCGGTCGACCTCGGTTCCGAAGGAGGGACGTTCATCCCCGCCGCAGGCACCGAGACCGTGACCGTCAGCATGGGCAGCAGCACTTCCGTCAAGGTCGAGAGCGCATCCGATCTCGCAGGGAAGACCGTCGTCTCCGAAGTGAAGAAGATCTCCAACCCCGCATCCGGAACCGTTTCCGGAAGTGCCTACGAGTTCACCTTCACCGCCGACGGAGCCCAGTACAGCGGAAAGATCCTGGCCACCCTCCCGTACACCGGAGAGAGCGGAAAGGAGCCCGCCGTCTACTACTGGAACGGAACGACCGCCGAGAAGATGAAGGTCGTGGATTACACCGACACCTCCGTCACCTTCGAGACGTCCCACAACTCGACCTATGTCGTGACCGCCGAAGACAAGGAGGAAGGCGGAAACGGACTCTTCGTGATCATCGCCGTCGCGGCGGTGCTCGCGATAGCCGTCTTCGGTCTCGCGTACTACTTCGAGGTAGTCAGGAAGAAGAGCGCATAAACACTTTGAAGGGGAGGGCGGGGTTCCCCGCCCTTCCTGTTTTCATCAAAGGAGGTTACGCAATGTATGCGAAAGGGAAGACCGGCATCCTGCTGGCCGTCCTGACGGTCGCGGCCCTCGTCATCCCGTCGGGGATGGTACAGTCTTCCGATGCGGATGCCTCTTACACCATAGAGGTCTCCGCGGAGCACGGGACCGTTCTGGACGTCTCCACAGGGGAACCGTTCGTTTCCGGTTCCGCCGCCGATGCGGTCCAGCTCCTGTTCGTCGCCAATTCCGGCCACGAATTCGTGAAATGGGTCGTGGAAGGAGACTGCACCGTATCCGAGAACGGATGCACCGTCAGTATATCGGAACTGAAGGAGAACGTGACAGTCGAAGCGGTCTCCAGGAACTATTCCACGTCCCAGGAACTCATCACTGTCGTCGATTCCTACGGGACCCCCGTGCCCGGTGACAC
>CAZHJV010000013.1:0-31359 GCA_964533525.1 uncultured Methanomassiliicoccales archaeon
GGAAAGTACTTTGCATCGGCTTTCGATGATGTCGGAGATAAGTTCGGACTTGTCGACGAAGTAATATCCGTTTTCGCGGACCTCCTTGAAATCGTCGATTCCTTTAGGTATCGCCAATCTTTCTCCGTTCTCGGCCATGCTCTGCATATTCCCCCACTGCGTATATAATAAGGACGATTGCATGTAATCCGAACGGTCCGGAAACAGATGTGATCCGATTCCCGAACACCGTATGGCCCGCGGAAACACAGACTTATCCCGCAAATCGAAAAACCGAAAAACCAACCTAATATTTTTATACAAGTCATTCGTTCGCACAGAGTAAGCCGTTGTAGCTCAGTCGGTAGAGCGTGTGACTGTTAATCACAAGGTCCACGGTTCGATCCCGTGCGACGGCGCCATTTTTCACTTCAACTTTCCTGCGGAACCGCCCGAATTCTCCGCGGGAATCGGCCGTCCGCGAAAACAAAAGGATTTTTTATCAGAACCGATGTAGTGTGCGCAACGGGCTCATAGCTTAGCTAGGTAGAGCGTCGGACTCATAATCCGATGGCCGCCGGTTCAAATCCGGCTGGGCCCACCAATCTTTTCGAACCCGTCGGATTGCTGTACCGTGCAATGTGCCAGATATCGGAAATCCGCACCCTGCGGCGGATCATAGAAACGGCTGCGCGGCCGAAAAAGATCATCTGGCACATTCGGAACAGCCTGCCCGGGATCCGATATCCTCCTCCCCGGGAATATGCGCGGAAAATCCGAAGTTCCCTCGGAATGGGCCAGAAAACACAAGCTGGACTTATCAAAACCACGGAAAGACTTATTAAAGCGATTCTTTCTTCACTTCCCTATCTATAAGATAGGCGGACTGCACGTATTCCGCCGTCTTTAATGAGAGGCATCAAGATGGAAGCTTTGTTAAAACTCCCTCACATCGAGCAGTATCTGACCGCATGCGTACAGTGCGGCTACTGCATCTCCGTATGCGAGGCCCACAGGCAGACTCCCTGGGAATCCGACACCCCCAGAGGCAAAATCTACTATCTCAACCAGATCAACGTCGCAGGCCCCCTGGACAAACCGCTCGGAAGGGTCGCGTCCCTCAACCCCTACTTCGTGGATGCGATGTACAAGTGCACCGGATGCGGGAACTGCGAGGCAGTCTGCCACGCGAAGATCCCCCTCGTCGAACTCTGGGAGACCGTCAGGACCTGGATGGTCAAGAACGGCGTAGGTCCCCTCTCCGCACACAAGGGAATGGGAGACAAGGTCGGGAAGGTCCACAACCCGTACGGCGGAGACCAGGCCCACAGAGGCGACTGGTGGCCCGCGGAGGTCCCCAAATACGATCAGCCCGACGTCATCTTCTTCGCAGGATGCACCGGATCCTTCAGACAGCAGCAGATTCCCCAGACGGGTGTCCGCGTCCTGAACAGGGCCGGCGTCAAGATGAACATCCTCGGTGCCGACGAGTGGTGCTGCAGCTCCCCTCTCCTGAGGACCGGAGACACCACCCACTCCCTCGACTGCGCCGAGCGCATCGTCGAGAAGGCCGACGGAATGGGAGCGAAGGACATGGTCATGACCTGCTCCGGATGCTTCAAGACCATCTCCACCGACTTCGGCAACTACTACGCCAAGGTCGGACAGAACGTCTATCACTTCACTCAGTACGTCAACAACCTGATCAAGACCAGGAAACTGCCCATCCTCCAGCCCTTCAACCACAAGGTCACCTACCACGACCCCTGCCACCTCGGAAGGCACATGGGAGTCTACGAGGAACCCCGTGAGATCCTCAAGGCCATCAAAGGCATCGAGTTCGTCGAGATGGAGAGGAACAGGGCCAACTCCAGGTGCTGCGGCGCCGGAGGAGGTTACAAGAGCCAGTTCAACAACTTCGCCGTCAGGATCGCTGCCGACAGGATCAGAGACGCCGAGAAGACCGGCGCCGAGATCCTCGTCACCTCCTGTCCGTTCTGCGTCACCAACCTGACCCAGGGCGCACAGTCCATCAAATCCAAGATCAAGGTCATGGACATCGGCGAGATCCTCCTGCAGGTCACCGCACCTGCCGAAGCCCCCGCCGAGGCTCCTGCCGAGAAAGCGGCCGAGCCCGCCAAAGAAAGGATCCAGGCCTGAAACCCCTTCCGGCCGTAACGGCCGGAACTTCCATCTATGCCTTTTGAGACCCTCTGCCCTGAGATAACCGATGTTCTCAGGGCAAAGGGAATCACGGAACCCACCGACCCCCAGAGGGACGCCATCCCGAAGATCTCCGCCGGGAAGAACGTCCTCGTCGTAGCACCCACCGGTATCGGGAAGACCGAATCGGCGATGCTGCCGATCTTCGATTCCATTTTCAGACACAACGACGGCCAGGGGATCCGCTGCATCTACATCACCCCCCTGAGGGCCCTCAACAGGGACATGCTCAGGAGGATGGAGGAGATGGGCTCCAAACTCGGCATCACCGTCGGGGTGAGGCACGGCGATACGCCGCAGGCGGAGAGGCAGAAACAATCCAGATGTCCTCCGCAGATCCTCATCACCACTCCCGAGACCATGCAGGTTATGTTCACCGGGAAGAACCTCCGCGAACATCTGAAGAAGGTGAAATGGGTCGTCATCGACGAGATCCACGAACTCGCCGGCAACGAGAGAGGCGCCCAGCTGGCCGTCGCATTGGAGAGGCTGACGCTGCTGTCGGGGGAATTCCAGAGGATAGGCCTCTCCGCCACCGTCGGGAACCTGAAGGAGGTGCAGGACTACCTGTCGGGGACCGGGAGGGAGGTGATCCTCTGCAAACACGATTCCTTCAGGGATTTCAGCATAAAGGTGGAGTGCCCCGTGCCGAAGGAGGAGAACGCCGATCTCCTCGACAGACTCCAGAGCGATCCCGACCTCCTGTCCGTGATGATACGTGCCAGGGAACTCATCGACAGCGTGACCTCCTGCCTCTTCTTCGTGAACACCAGGGAGACGGCCGAGTGGCTCGCCTCCAGATACCACATGTGGGACGAGAACTATCCCATAGGTGTCCACCACGGGTCCCTCTCCAAGGAGAACAGGATGGATTCCGAGGAGGCGTTCAAATCCCAGAAGCTGAAAGGCCTCATCTGCACCTCGTCCCTGGAACTCGGCATCGACATCGGGAGTGCGGATCTCGTCATACAGTACAACAGTCCCAGGCAGGTCGCGAGGATGACCCAGCGCGCCGGGCGCGCGGGCCACCGCGTGGGCGGGAAGATCAGGGCGGAGATACTCGCCACCGCACCCGACGAACTTCTGGAGGGGATGGTCGTCGCCAGGAGATGCGAGGCGAAGATCATGGAATACACCGCCGGGAGGCCGGACCCACTGTCCGTACTGGCGAACCAGCTGGTCGCCATGACGATGGCGGGCGGGATCGAACCCGACAGGGCGTACGCCCTGGTCAAAAAGGCGTATCCTTTCAGGGATCTCCCGAGGAAGGACTTCGACGACACCGTCGAACAGCTGAAATCGATCAGACTGCTGCTCGATTACGAAGGGGTGCTGCGCCGTTCCAGGAAAGGGATGAACTACTTCTACGAGAATATCTCGATGATCCCCGACGAGAAGACGTATCTCGTGAGGGATATAGGTTCGAGGGCCGTCATCGGCACCCTCGACGAGAGTTTCGTGGCCACCCTCGAAGGGGATCTGGCACTTTTCATCGCCAAAGGCCGCACGTGGAGGGTCGTCGAACAGAGGGAGGACGAACTCCTGGTGGAGGAGGCCCGCACCGTCGGGAACGTCCCGGCATGGGAGGGGTCCGACATACCCGTCCCGTTCGAGGTCGCCATGGAGGTCGGGAGACTGCGCCGGACGAAGGAGTTCGGAAGGTATCCCGGGGATGCGGAGGCCGTGAAGAAGGTCTCGGAATATCTGGAGGAACAGGAGGAGAAATGGACCGTCCCCACGGATAAGACGGTCACCATAGAGACGGGGGACCGCCTCGCCATAATCAACTGCTGTTTCGGGAGCAGGGTGAACGAGACCCTGTCCAAGATCATCTCGGCCCTGATCACCGCCAGGATCGGCGAGAGCATCGGGATAACCACGGATGCGTACCGCATCATACTGGAACTTCCCCGGGACATCGACCGGCGGGTCATCAAAGACACGTTCGTGTCCATAAAGCCCGGGACGGTGGAGGCCCTCTCCCGCCTCACCATCCAGAATTCCTCCCATCTCAAGTGGAGGTTCATGAACATCGCGAAGAAATTCGGGATAATCGAGAAGGGCGCGGACCGCCGCTACATCAATTACACCAAACTGTTCGAACTGCACAAGGACACCCCCGCGTACAACGACGCCGTGAGCATGGTCCTCTGGGAGGATCTCGACATGCAGAACACCGAGCTCGTGGCGAGGATGATCGCCGAGAAGAAGATAGAGATCGTCGAACAGAGCGTGTCGAAGATCGGACTCGAAGGGATCACCCGCTCGAAGGAACTCATGCAGCCTGCCCGCGCGGACCATGCGATCCTCGCGGCCATGAAGAAGAGGCTGGACGACGAGACCCTGTTCGCCACATGCCTCAGCTGCAAAAGCCAGAGGCGCGTGAGGGTGGGGGAGGCGCCGAAGAAGTTCGTCTGCTCCAAATGCGGCGGATACATGATCGCGCTGCTGAAGAGTTACGAGAGGGACTCCATGAAGGATTTCGGGAAACCGGACCGGGACGCCCAGGGGAAGAACTCCGACAAAAGGATCATCAAGAACGCGAACCTCGTGAACTCGTACGGGGGACTGGCCGCGACAGTCCTCGCGGGAAGGGGGATCGGACCCGAGGTGGCCGCGAGGATCCTCATGAAGATGCACGTATGCGAGGACGACCTCCTCCGCGACATAATGGCCGCGGAAGTGAACTACGCGAAGACGAAACGCTTCTGGGACTGATCAGAAATTGCCGCCCTTGGCTTTGAACTCGGGGCCGGATTCCTCGGCATCGAGTTTCTTGGGCCTGACGTTGTGGGCGCCCAGGAATCCCTTGGATATGACGTAGACCTCCGACGACGTGGGTCTCGACGCCTGGGGGGAATGCACGGTGACCCTGCTGAACCTCTTCTCCAGCTGGCTCTGCAGCGTTCCGAACATGTCGCCCATGAAGACCTTCATGACGAGGCATCCGCCTTTCTTGAGGATGCGGTCGCAGACGTCAACCGCATACCTGCAGAGTTCGATGGAACGGGCATGGTCCATGGAATAATGGCCGGCGATGTTGGGCGCCATGTCCGAGAGGACCACGTCCACCTTCCCCCCGACCATCTCCAGGAGACGGATCATGGTGTTGTCGTCGGTGATGTCCCCGATTATGAACTGCACGCCCTCGATGGGGTGGATGTACCTCAGGTCGACTCCGATGACCTTCCCGTTCTCCCCCACGCGCTCCCTGGCCACCTGGGACCATCCTCCGGGACATGCGCCGAGGTCGACGACGGAGTCGTTCTCGCGGAAGATATTGAAACGGTCGTCGATCTGCATGATCTTATAGGATGCCCTGGAACGGTATCCTTCCTTCTTGGCGAGTTTGTAGTAATACTCGCGGTGGCGCTCGGCCACCCAGCGGTCATGCAGGTCTGCCACGGGGTGTCCAATAGGATTCACGGATAAGAATGTGAGCATTGTGCGCGGGCAAGTAAATAATACAAGGATGAGATATTCGGCCGATAACATGGCAGAAGGCTGGACGTATTCCAAGGCCGGTGTGAACATCGACAAGAAATCGAGCTCAATCGAATCGCTGGTCGGAGAACTGAAGTACAGGAGGTCCGGGTTCGGACAGATGGTACGCAAGTCCGGTCTCTTCGCAAGTCTGATCGATTTCGGGGACAGGTACGTGACCCTCGCCACCGACGGCGTCGGAACGAAGATCCTCATCGCGGAGGAACTCGGTATCTGGGACACCATCGGGATCGACTGCATCGCCATGAACGTCAACGACACCATCTGCGTCAATGCGGCACCCGTCTCCTTCGTGGATTACATCGCCATCGACAGACCCGACGAGAAGGTCACCAAAGAGGTCGGGAAAGGACTCGACAGAGGCGCCGAACTCTCCGACATGGAGATCGTCGGAGGGGAGATCGCGGTCCTGCCGGAGATCGTCAACGGATTGGACCTCTCCGGGACCTGCATGGGCGTCGTAGACAAAGACAAGATCATCACCGGGGAGACCTGCGCCGAGGGGGACCTCATCGTCTCGCTGAAATCCTCGGGAGTGCACTCCAACGGACTCACTCTCGCCAGGAAGGTCGTGGAAGCGGCCAACATCAAGATGACTGACTCCGTGCCGGGGCTGTCCCAGAGCATCGGGAAGGAGCTTCTCACCCCCACCGAGATCTACGTGAAGGAAGTGCTCGGCATCACCGCCGCGCACGAGGTGCACGGACTCGTGGACATCACCGGAGGAGGTCTCAGGAACATCCTCAGGATGGCCAAGGGACTGAAGTATGTGATCGACGACCCCGTCAAACCCCAGCCCGTCTTCGAGATCCTGAGGGAACTCGGGAACATCGGGACCGAAGAGGCCTATCAGACGTTCAACATGGGAATGGGATTCTCGATCATCGCTCCGGAGGACGAGGCAGAGGCCATCGCGAAGGAGAACTCCAACGCACAGGTCGTCGGACGCGTCGAGAAAGGGAACGGGGTCTACTTCGCGCCCGAGAAGATCCTCTACGAGCACTACTGAATCAGTCGGGATTGAGTCTTCCGTCCAGTTTTCCGCAGACGGAACCCAGTGCGGTGCATGTCTCCAGCGAATAGCATCCGCCGGTGACCTCGTAATCGTAGTCGGACATGCCGTGCACCTCCTTCGGGGTGCCGTGGGGTCCGATACCGAATATCAGCAGCACGCTCTGTCCCGATTCCACAAGATCCGTGAGGGCGGACGTGGACAGAAGTTTCTTCTAATCGGGCCTGCAGGTGGTCAGGACCACCTTTCCCAGCTGGGGAGGGAATCCCTTGCCCGGGAACGGGAACGTCTGGAAACGGCCCAGGTCGGCCAGCTGCACGAAGTTGTCGCCGTGGGCCCCTATGCTGGTGGTCCCGGCTATGAAATCGGCGATCTCCCTGGGCGTCCGGCGGTCCTCCGGGATCGGGAAACCGAAAAGTGCCAGATTCATGTTGAATGCCATGGCGAGGTCCCCCGCGCGGGCGATGATGCGCCTGTGGGGTTCCCTGAACGTCTTGGGGTCGTATGCGTTGTAGATGCCGACGGTGATCCTTCCCCTGCGGCCTTTGGACTGATATGTCATTTCTTCCGCCTCGGGCGTGCCACGATGGCGTAGCGGTCCCCGTCCATGAAGATCTCGCAGTTCCGGTAGAGCGGATCCTGCTTGTACCCCTCGATGCGGGACATGACCTCCCCCAGCGTGAGGGTGGTGGTCTTGAGGTCTATGAGGACCGTGTCCTGCAGGATTTCTTCTTCCAAGGATCTTCCTTCTTCATGTCGGGACGGAACCGCTGGCACATTGATCGTGCGCGGCGGATGCGTCATGAATCGTATCTGCCGAAAAAAGGATGGTGCCGCCAGCCGGGTTCGAACCAGCGACCTCGTGATCTTCAGTCACGCGCTCTCCCAACTGAGCTACGGCGGCTTATCATTCCCTTAAACGGAATTCCTATTTTATACTTACCTTCTGGACGGGGCGGGGGAGGCCCGGATGCCGGGCCCCCGGTCCGCCTCACTCCTTGGTCTCCTCCCCGTAGGGCATCTCCTCTTCCCCGGATCCGACGCCGTCTGGGTTGACGGGCTCGACCGCGGAGACGCGGTCGTCGTCCTTCAGCTCCATGACCTTGACGCCCTGGGCGGCGCGTCCTGTCTGACGGATGGACTTCACCTGGATGCGGATGATCTTGCCGGCGTTGGACACGAGCATGAGTTCGTCGTCCTCGTTGACCTTGCGGACGGAGACCACGTATCCGCTCTTCCTCGTGAGGTTGATGGTCTTCACTCCCTTGGAACCGCGGTGGTGGATGGTGTAGTCCTTCACGACGGATGTCTTGCCCATTCCCTTCTCGGTGACCGTGAGCAGGAGGTCGTCGGCCTTGACGACGGCCATGGAGACCACGTAGTTCTCCATTCCGAGGGTCATTCCCCTCACTCCCCTGGTGTCCCTTCCCATGGGGCGGACCTCGGTCTCGCTGAACCTGCAGGCCTGACCGTCGTTGGTTGCGAGGACGATCTCGTCGGTACCGTCGGTCTTGGCGGCCTCCACGAGCTCGTCGCCCTCGTCCAGCTTGATGGCCTTGATGCCCTTGACCCTGACGTTGCCGTACTGGCTCAGCTGGGTCTTCTTCAGGGTTCCGTTCCTGGTGCAGAACACGAGGTACTTGTCGTCGGGGAAGTCGGGGGTCGGGATGACGGTGGTGATCGTCTCGCCCTCCTGCAGGTCGCTGAGGATGTTGACGATCGGCTTCCCTTTGGCGGTCCTGCTGCCCTCGGGGACATTGTATCCCTTGAGCCAGAGGATCCTTCCGGTGTTGGTGACGAACATGAGGTAGTCGTGCGAGGAGGCCACGAACAGGTTCTTGACGTAATCCTGGTCCTTGGTCTCCATACCCTTCATGCCCACTCCGCCGCGGGACTGCTGCCTGTAAGTCCTGAGGGGCATCCTCTTGACGTAGTTGTCCGCGGAGAGGGTGTAGACGGTGTCCTCCCTCGGGATGAGGTCCTCGGCGTCCACGTCGATGGCCTGCTTGCAGATGACGGTCCTGCGGTCGTCGCCGTAGGCCTCCTTCATCTGGGACAGTTCGCCTTTGATGATCGTGTCGACCCTGGCGGGCTTCGCGAGGATGTCCTTCAGGTCGTTCATGGTGACGATGAGTTCGTCGTACTCCTTCCTGATGGTGTCGATCTCGAGGCCCGTGAGTTTCTGCAGCCTCATGTCGAGGATGGCCTGCGCCTGCACCTGGTCGATGCCCAGGAGGTTCTGCAGACCCTCGTTCGCCTCGGCCCCGGATTTGGATGCGCGGATGAGCGCGATGGTCTGGTCGAGCATGTTGAGGGCCTTTATCAGACCGTCCAGGATGTGGAACCTCTTCTCCGCCTCGCCCAGTTCGAACTTCACCCTGCGGGTGACGACGGAACGCCTGTGGGAGATGTAGTGTCCGATGATGTCCTTAAGTCCCAGGAGGGTGGGCTTGTTGTTGACCAGCGCGAGGTTGATGATACCGTAGGTCACCTCCATCTGGGTCTTCTTCATCAGATTCTCCAGGACGACGTCGGCGATGGCGTCCTTGTGGAGTTCGATGACGATCCTCATACCGCGCCTGTCGGACTCGTCGCGGAGGTCGGTGATACCGGTGATCGACTTGTTCTTGACCAGTTCGGCGATGCTCTTGACCAGCTCCGCCTTGTTGACCTGGTAGGGGATCTCGTCGACGATGATGGAATCCTTGGTCTTGCCTTCCTCCACGTGGGTCTTGGACCTTACCTTGATCCTTCCCCTGCCGGTGGTGTAGGCCTCCACGATTCCGGATATGCCGTTGACTATGCCCCCGGTGGGGAAGTCGGGTCCCTGCACGAAGGTCATGAGCTGCTCGACGGTGGCGTCGGGGTTGTCGATGGTGAACACGATGGCGTCGCAGACCTCCCTGAGGTTGTGGGGAGGCATCTTGGTGGCCATTCCGACGGCGATACCGTCGGATCCGTTCACCAGGAGGTTCGGGAATTTGGACGGGAGCACGGTGGGCTCCCTGAGGGAGCCGTCGAAGTTGTCCATGAAGTCGACGGTGTCCTTGTCGAGGTCCAGAAGAAGGTCCGATGCCATCTTCGAGAGACGGGCCTCGGTGTAACGCATGGCTGCGGGAGGGTCCCCGTCCACGGATCCGAAGTTACCCTGTCCGTCCACGAGGGGATACCTCAGGGAGAAGGGCTGCCCCATACGGACCATGGCCTCGTATGCCGCGGAGTCTCCGTGGGGGTGGTACTTACCGAGCACCTCTCCGACCACGGTGGCGGACTTCTTGTGGGGTCTGTTGAACGTGAGACTCAGTTCGTGCATGGCGAACATGATCTTCCTGTGAACCGGTTTGAGTCCGTCGCGGACGTCGGGCAGGGCCCTGCTGACGATGACGGACATGGAGTAGTCGATGTAGGAGCGTGCCATCTCCTTCTCGACGGTCTGCTTGATGATCCTCTCTTCTCCTTCCATGCTATCACACATCCAGGTTGGTCACTTCGTTCGCATGCTCGATGATGAACTCCCTTCTGGGTTCGACGTCGTCGCCCATGAGGGTGGAGAACAGCTGGTCGGCGAGCATCGCGTCGGCGATCTCGATGCGTTTCATGTACCTCTGCTCGGGATCCATGGTGGTCTCCCACAGCTGCTGCGGGTTCATCTCTCCGAGACCCTTGTACCTGCTGATGTTGAGTTTGGCCTCGGCGCCGCCCATGTCGGCGACGGCCTTGGCGAGCTCCGCATCGTTGTAACAGTATCTCTGGGTCTTTCCTTTCATGACCCTGTAGAGGGGAGGCATGGCGAGATACACGTATCCCTGTTCCACCAGGGGCCTCATCTGCCTGTAGAAGAGGGTCAGGAGGAGGGTGGCGATGTGGGCTCCGTCCACATCGGCATCGGTCATGATGACGATCTTGTGGTACCTGATCTTGGAGACGTCGAAGTCCCTCCCGATCCCGCCGCCGATGGCGATGGTGAGGTTCCTGATCTCGTCGTGGTCGAGGAGCTTGTCCTGACGGGTCTTCTCGACGTTCAGGATCTTACCCCTGATAGGCAGGATCGCCTGGAACGCACGGTCCCTTCCCATCTTCGCGGATCCTCCTGCGGACTCTCCCTCGACGATGAATATCTCGCACTTGGAGGGGTCCTTCTCGGAGCAGTCGGCGAGCTTCCCGGGCAGGGAGGTGCTCTCGAGGAGGGATTTCCTCCTGGTGGCGTCCCTGGCCTTCTTGGCGGCCATGCGGCCCTCGTAGGCGGACTGGGCCTTCTTCACGATGGTCTGCGCCACCTGGGGGTGCTCGTCCAGGTATTCCCTGAACTTGTCGCCCATGATGGAGGTGACGGCGGTCTGCGCGATACTGCTCCCGAGCTTCTCCTTGGTCTGGGACTCGAACTGCGGGTCGGCCATCTTGATGCTGATGATGGCGGTGAGACCCTCGCGGACGTCGGAACCCTCGAGGGCGATGTCCTTCAGGAGGTTGTTCTCCTTCCCGTAGTCGTTGAGCGATTTGGTGAGGGACGTCCTGAACCCGGTCATGTGGGTTCCGCCGTCGGGCGTGGAGACGGTGTTCACGAAGGAATCGACGGATTCGTTGTATCCGTCGGTGTACTGCATGGCGATGTCGACGATGACGACCCTGTCCCTTCCCTCGGCGTCCTTCTCGTGGTATTCGCCGTTTATGCAGATGGGGGTCGGGTGGATGGGGGTCTTCGCCCTGTTGAGGAAGGAGACGAACGCGGAGACTCCTCCGTCGTAGTGGTAGACCTCCTTCTTGTCGGCCCTCCTGTCCTCGAAGTTGATGGTGACCTTGGTGTTCAGGAACGCCTGGTTCCTGAACCTGTTCTGCAGGGTGTCGAAGTCGAAATCGACGGTCTCGAACATGGTGGGGTCCGGGAGGAACGTGATGGTCGTACCGGTCTCGTTCGTGTCCCCGATGACCTCGACGGGACCGTCGGGTATGCCGGTCTTGTAGGACTGCCTGTGGACGTGCCCGTCCCTCTTGACGATGGCGGTCATCCACGTGGACAGGGCGTTCACGACGGATACTCCGACTCCGTGCAGACCTCCGGAGACCTTGTAGGCGTTCTGGTCGAACTTACCTCCGGCGTGGAGGTCGGTGAGGCAGACCTCGAGTCCGGATTTGCCCTCCTCGGGCACGATCCCCACCGGGATACCCCTTCCGTCGTCCGCGACGGAGACGGATCCGTCGGGATTGACGGTGACGTCGATCTTGGTGGCGTAGCCCGCCATGACCTCGTCGATGGAGTTGTCCACCACCTCGTACACGAGATGGTGGAGACCTCTCGTGTCGGTGCTTCCAATGTACATTCCGGGTCTGACCCTGACGGCCTCCAGGCCCTTCAGGGCCTTGATGGAGTTCTCGTCGTAGACCTCCCCGTTCCTGATGTCGTCTGATTGTCCCATTGCCGTGCATCTCTTTGCTTTGATTGGGCGGAGTAGGCCCTTATATTATATAATATACGCGCGCACGCGTACGCAATAATAAGGAATTGGCCGGATATACGATACGAAATGACCCAGACGGTAAAATCTGATATAGGATACGGCCGATACTCGGACGATAGAAAATGAGCACGATCATGGAAGAGGCCGCGAGAGGGTCCGCGAGCCACAGGATCAAGAAGATCGCGGAACGCGAAGGCGTCACGGAAAGATTCATCCTCGACGGGATAGCCTCCGGGCGCATCGTCGCCCCCTGCAACCCCGCCCACGACCCCATACCCGCCGCCATCGGGGAGGGGCTCACCGTCAAGATCAACGCCAACATCGGGACGTCGAGGGACATGCCCGACATCGAGCCCGAGATCCGCAAGATGGACATCGCGGTGAAGTACGGCGCCGACGCGGTCATGGACCTCAGCACCGGCGGCGACATCGACGCCATCAGGAAGAGGCTCCTGTCCCGCTGCCCCGTCATGATGGGTTCCGTCCCCATCTACGAGACGGGCCTCACCGCCGCCAGGAAGAACGCGGTGGTGGAGATGACCGAGGACGACATCTTCTCCGGGATCGAGAAGCACGCGAAGGACGGTATGGATTTCATGACCGTCCACTGCGGGATCACCAGGGAGACGGTCCAGTGGATCAGGAAGGCGGACCGCCTCATGGACGTGGTCTCCAGAGGAGGCTCCTTCCTGACCGCGTGGATCCTCCACAACGACCGCGAGAACCCCCTGTACAAGGACTTCGACGTCCTTCTGGACCTGGCGAGGAAATACGAGTTCACCCTGTCCCTCGGGGACGGGTTCAGACCCGGGTGCATAAACGACGCCTCGGATCAGGCGCAGATCTCCGAAATGATGGTGCTGGGACATCTGGTCAAGAGGGCCCGCGAGGCGGGCGTGCAGGCCATGGTGGAGGGCCCCGGACACATGTCCATGGACCAGATCGCCGCCAACATGAAAATGGAGAAACAGCTGTGCCGCGGGGCGCCCTTCTACGTGCTCGGGCCCCTCGTCACTGACATCGCGCCGGGATACGACCACATCACCTCCGCCATCGGCGGGGCGATCGCGGCGCAGAACGGGGCGGACTTCCTCTGCTACGTCACCCCGGCGGAGCACCTCTCCCTCCCGGACGAGAACGACGTGAAGGAAGGCGTGATCGCATCGAAGATCGCCGCGCACGCGGCCGACCTCAGCAGGGGCATCGGGAAGGACAGGGACGACAGGATGGCGAAGGCCAGGAAGGTCCTCGACTGGGACACCATGTACGACGTGTGCCTCGACCCGGACAAGGCGAAGGAGTACAGGCAGAGGGGCTGCACCGAGAAACAGGACGGCTGCTCCATGTGCGGGGACGTCTGCGCCATCAAGATAGTCAACCAATACCTGGTCAAGGAAGGGGATCTGCTCAGACCCAACACGCTGCAGAGGAACTTCGACTGCGAATGAACCATAAATGGAGCCACTGGAGGGAATCGAACCCCCGACCAACGGTTTACGAAACCGTCGCTCCACCGCTGAGCCACAGTGGCACCGTTCGGAGGATTGATTCGCACTATAAAACCCTTTTATCTCTTTCAAAAACGGCCGCCGTGTGCATTTTATGAATCCGACGGCTGGGAAAACGCATCCGAAAACGCATGCTGGCACATTATCTTCAGAGAAGAACCCCTATCACATATGCCGCGATGAATATGGCCGCGGCGATACAGCATGCCAGGATCGGTGTACTGCGCCTCATGTCCCTTCGGGGGCCTATCGTCGGCGGGCGTATTTGTAACTTGAGCCGGCGGAACGGGCAAATGATAACTATGCGGGCCGACGTTAGTACGTATCATGCACATCGTTCTGGATGCGGCGCTGGACCCGACCCTCGGATGCGGACAGGCCCACCGGTGGAGGAAACGGGAGGACGGCTCCTGGCAGGGCGTCATCGGGAAGGAGGTCGTGACGCTGAGGCAGACGGCCGACGGGTTCGACTGCGAAGGTTCCGGCAGCATGTGCCAGATCATGAGATACTTCCGTTCCGAAGACGACCTCGGAGAGATAATAAGGGAGATCTCCGCGAGGGATCCGTACGTTGCGGGGCTGTCCTCGGAATGCCCCGGACTGCGCATCCTGCATCAACCGGAGTGGGAATGCCTCGCGACATACCTCCTGGCGACCAACGTCAACGTGAAACGCATCGCGAAGATGACGGAATCGGTCTGCGACCTCTTCGGGACGGACCTCGGGGCCCGCAGGGCGTTCCCGACACCGAAGCAGATCCTCGACGGGAAGGAGCGCATCGGCGAATGCAGACTGGGCTTCAGGGAACAGCGTTTCCTCGATCTGGCACATGCCGCAGAGGAGGGGACCGTCGACATCGAGGGGATGAAGGAACTGTCATATCCGGACCTGGTGAAGGAACTCATGAGGATCAACGGGGTCGGCCCGAAGGTGGCCGACTGCGTTGCGCTCTTCGGATACGGACACCTGGAGGCGTTCCCCGTGGACGTGCGCATACAGAACGTGATGAAGGCCAGATACGGCGCGGAAGGGAGCTATGCGAAGGTCTCCGGATACGGACGGGAGAAGTTCGGGAGATACGCCGGCTACGCCCAGGAATTCCTGTATCACTCGGAATTCATCTGATCTGGGTTATGTCGGGGGTGTGTCCCCATGCGCAGGAAGGCGCCGGGGCCCCGGTGGTCTCAGAGTAGACCTCCGCCAGGAGCCCTATCGTCTTGATGAAGCTGCAGATCCTGCACATTTCGACGGACATGTCGGATTTCTCCTCGACGATGAGCTTCGCGCTCCTCTTGACCTCCTCGAGGAACTCGCCGTAATGGCTGCTGTTCTCGATGAAGGCGCTGCCCCCGCGTTTCTTCTTCAGATACTGGGATATTGCCGCATCGGTGACACCGAAGATGCGGCCGACGTCCGCCTGTTTCATATGGTAGGTCTCCACCAATTCCTTGGCGATCTCCCGCCTTATGGTGGGGAGTACGTACCAAACGACAACCTCACAGGGGGTCTTCATGCCTTTTCCATAACCACCGATTGTTATTAAACTATCCGTGAACCGAACGGAAATGTGTAGGATATGGCCCAGATAACCGTCCCCCGGAGTGTACGGATTACAAAGAGGACGGGACATCGTGATCAATAACCGCATGCACGCGGCACTGACGGTCATGTAGATTTTTTACCTGAATTTTCTACATCTGCGTAGATTTTTTACCTGAATTTTCTACATAGATGTATATTTTTCACCTGAAAAATCTACAACATTCTTATGTCCGAACGCCGTTGCATGCATATGCTCCGCCGGAAGATAATGGACGACCTCATCGAATGGAGATCGGAACCGAACCGCAAACCCCTTCTGATCAAAGGACAGCGTCAGGTGGGGAAGACGTTCATCATCCGCGAATTCGCCAAAACGTACGAGCACAGCGTATACTTCGACCTGAGCAGGGATGCGGAAGCCAGAAAGATATTCGACGGGGACCTCGGCACGGACAGGATAACGACCGCCATGGAGATCGTCAGCCCAGGTTCGGTCCTGACGCCCGGCAAGACCCTGATCATCCTCGACGAGATCCAGAGCTGCCCCCGTGCGAGGACGGCCCTGAAGAGTTTCGCCGAGGACGGGAGATACGATGTCATCGCATCCGGATCCCTCCTGGACGTCGCTCTGAAGGAGGATGGGAAAAACAGGTCTCCGGAACTCGTACCCGTGGGATACGAGAAGCAGATGCGCATGTACGGATTGGATTTCGAGGAATTCCTCTGGGCCGCGGGCTACAGCGAAAAACAGACGTCCGCCCTCAGGAAGGCGGTACGCGGACGCGAACCCCTGTCGGATACGGCACTGGAGACATATCAGGAACGCTTCTCCGAATTCATGATGACGGGCGGGATGCCTGAAGCTGTGTCGGCATTCGTGTCCAAAGAAGGGATGGGGCGGGTCTCCGGCATCCTGACCGACATAATTGCCTCGTTCAGGGACGACATAGCGAAATACAGTCCCGAGGAGAGCACCCTCAGGATAAGGAAGTGCTTCGAATCCATCCCCTGCCAGCTGGCCGAGACGAATAGGAAATTCATGTGGTCCCGCATCGACCGCGGCGGACCGGGATCGAGGAACGGGCTCAGGACGTATTCCGACGCTTTGCTCTGGATCGAAGGCGCGGGGATCGCCAACTGCTGTTACAAACTCCGCGAGATCGCATCCCCCGTATCGATAAGGAAGGATCCGTCGCAGTTCAAAGTCTACATGTCGGACACGGGGATGCTGATCAACCTCATGGGTCCGAATGCGCTGTATGCGGTGTATTCGAAGGACGACGGTTTCAATCAGGGCGCCCTGACGGAGAACATCGTCGCGGAATGCCTGATGAAGGCCGGGATCGAGCCCTGCTATTACATCAACAGGAAGAATCCCGGCAGGATGGAGCTCGACTTCGTCGCGGACCTCGGACTCGAGACGGCCGTCATCGAGGTGAAATCGGGGAAGGACAGGGAAGCGCCGTCCCTGTCGAAAACGATGGGGGACGGGAGATTCCAAAGGAGGATCATGTTCGAAAGGTCGAACATCCGGACGGACGGGGACGGAATCGAACACTATCCTATCTTCGCGGCCGCATTCATCAGGGATATCGCAAAGCCTATGCCGGAAATGGACCTGTGAAACGGCGGCGGTCGATTTCCCTTCGACGGGCCCGTAGGCCCGAAGAAAAGAAAGAGAATCTCTCCAATTGTCTCGGCAAGAGCGTAGGACTTGCCTGCACAGGCGGCCTAGTTGCCACCGCACGCACGCAACGATAGAGGCGGAGAAGGACAGCATGATCGGGGAGAGCGCCTGTGCGACCTCGTCTTCGGAGCGGTCTCGGAATACGGGAAGGACCTCCGAATCCGCAGCGCTGGCACATTCCGATCTCCGCACTCAGATCCCGGGGTTCGTCTTGTTGTAGAACTCCGACGCGTCCCAGTCGGTGTCGTACCCGTCGTCGGACGGCTTCGCCAGCATGATGCCGTAGGAACGGGCCTTGTCCTCCACCAGTTTCATGGCGAGGTCCGATCCCTCGAAATTCTCCACCTTGGCCCCTCCGGGGGCCACCTTGCCCTTGAAGTGCCCGATTATCTCGGTCCCGGACCACACCGTCGAGACGGCCCCGCCGCACATCTGCTTGATGTACTGCCTGAGATAGAAGCTCAGGTTGTCCTGGGCGTTCAGTACGAACATCCCGGCGAAGGGCCTCACGTGCGCGCCGCTGTCGGATGCGAGCATCCAGTAGAGGGTCGGGTCCCCTTCGATGAGGAATCCCTTCACTATCTTCCCGTCCTGCTCCAGGGCGGAGAGGATCTTCCTGGTGGGGGCCATCTTCAGTCCCAGGAACTGGGACGCCATCTCGGCCGAGAACATACCCAGATCCTCGAAGTGGGCCATCATTATCTCCTTGCGGGCATCGTCCGCGGACATGCCTTCCGCGGGCGGGACCCATCTGTAGTAGGAATCCGCGTCCTGACAGACCATGGCCGCCCACATCAGTTCGGAGAGGGCGTCGGAGGTGCTGTCGTAGGACAGCGGCGAACGGTACATGAGCTCCTTCTTGGAGATGGGGCCGTGCTCCTTCACGATCCTCTCGACGATCCTCATGTCGTCGGTGACGGCGCAGAGGCCCGTCTTCGCGGTGCGGTACAGAGGCATCTTCTCCGGGACGGAGTATCCGACGAACGGCGGGAGGAGGGTGGATTTGACCACCTCGCCCCTCTCCATGTACTTCTTGACGTTGGAGCGGGCGGTGACGCGGCAGGCGAGCTCCTGCTCGTTCCTGATGTATCCCCTGGACGCCAGCATCTCCTGGAGGGTGGCGTAGCGTTCGGTCTTCTCCACCCTCTGCTTCCTGAGGACGTAGCTCAGGGCCTCCTGCTTCGTCATGACCCTGTCGACGAAGGAACCCTTGGCGTAGAACCCGTTGACACTGACGTACCCGTGCGCCCTGAGGACGGAATCCGTCTCCGGAGGCAGTTCGGCGGCGTCGGTGCCGAGGATCTCCCTCACCCTGACGATGTCCGTGCCCTTCATCCTGAAGAATCCCATGAGTCCGTCTATCGCCTCAAGGGCGTCCCCCAGGAGTTCGGGGCCGTCGAGGTCCAGGGAACGGACCTCGATGCAGCCGGACATCTCCCAGATCTCGGCGGCGCCGCAGACGCGGCTGCCCTTCATGAGGGGATAGACCCATTTATCGCCGTAGCGGGAGGAGATCTCCGCCCATTTGGAACCGAGATCCGGGTCGTAGAGGGACAGGACCCTCATCTTCTGTTCGGGGATCTCGGGGGAGTTGAGTCCCGGGATCTCGTCGGGCATGATATACATGGGGACCTGTCCCGGACCTACGAGGATCTCCACCGCGCCGACCCTCTCGGCGGCGGGGCGGATGTCGTCCTCGGGGATGCTGACCAGATATCTCATGGCCGCCGTGGGGACGGGGCCGAAGGCGGTGATGGTCTGCTTCACCATCCAGTCCTCGGGGCTCTCGGACGGGATTTCGGGATGGTAGGGGGCGTAGAGGTTCTCCGTCCCCCAGTCCTCCCTCTCCCCGAAGGCGCGGACGACCTTCATGGAACGGTCGAGGCGGAGAATCGCCTCCTTCACCTTCTCCTTGTCCTCGCCGGTGGCGGCGGCCAGTTCCCTCATGGTGAGACCGGAGACGCTGCCCTCGATCCTCTCCATGAGTTCGGCGTCGGAGGGCTGGGTGACGTCGGTCCTGAAATATGCGAAGCGGGCGGCGTCCTCCGCCATCATGAAGCGGACCCTGCCGCGGGCGAACCTGCCGAGGAGGATCTTCCCCTCGGCCCTCATCTGCTGCCAGCGGTCGAGGCTGAAGCCCTCGACCCTGCTGTAGACGTCCAGTTCGCTGCCCGCGGTGAGGTAGAATGCGAAGAAATCCTCAATCGACTTGAATTTCTCTCCCTTGGTGAGCCTGTAGTTCTCCACGGTCTCGTAGTCGTAGACGTTGCTCTTGCCGGACCTGAGCCTCAGGCGGTCGGCGGTGAGCATGTACTGGGTGTTCTCGGAGACCAGGAACTGCCCCTTGGACACCTCCCCGCTCCCGACGAGGGATTCGAGGGCCACGGAGATCTCGTCCTCGGGGATGTTGAGGGCGAAGGACACCTCCTGGACGGTGAGGGGCGCGAAACATCCCAGATGCCTCAGGACGGCCGCGTCCACGGCGGAGGCGCGGTCCCCGGACGGGGGTTCGCACCTGGAGTAGTACCAGCGGTTGTTCTCGGTGATGCCGGTCCTCGTGACGAGGTACATGGACTCCAGTTTCCTGACGCTCCTGAAGATGATGTCCTCGGAGAGGCCGCATCCGGACTTCACGTCCGAGAGGAGGGTGTCCTTCCCGATGAGGGCGTAGACGGCGCTGTCGGTATCGTTCAGGGAACGGTCCCTGACGGTGGCGGCCGCGTACTCGGGGATGAGATCCTTCGTTATCACATGGGGTTCGTCCAGGAAGACGGTTCCCAGGGAACCGTCGCGGATGAGTTCCCTCACCCATCCGTCCACGGTCTTCCTGTCGGGGTCGCAGTAGGGGTAGATGTTCCTGCCCCTCTCCCTGAACACCTGCAGGGGGCCCGTGCGCGCGAGCAGCTTCGGGATGTCCTCCTTGCACGAGACCCTGCCGATCTTGCGGACGAAGTACTGCGTCACCTGGTCGGGTTCGAACTCGAAATCGCGGACGCCGTCGCCGAGGGCCCTCTCGAGGACCTTCCTGTGGAGTTCCCTCAGGAGCGCGGTGCGGTCCTCCATGAGGACGATGTCGGAGAATCCGGAGAGGATGACGGAGTGGGCGAAGGGGGACGGGGTGCCGGTGAAATGTATGGTCTTCACGCCCATCTTCCCGTTCTCGATCATCTCGATCACGGTGCGGGCGTTCTTGATGTCCATGTCGTCCTCCAGGATCTCCCTGTAGGTCTCCTCGATGACCGGTTCGTTGTCCATGTCGCGGAGGGTGTCCAGGAGGTACGCGGAACGGATCTGCTGCTTGTTGACGCTGATGGATCTGCCCATGTAGTTCCTGAGGATCATGAAGCTGCGGGCGGCGGTGTGCCTGAACCTGAGTTTGAAGATCTCGGAGTCCTTGACCGCCTTCCTCAGGATGGGTTCCAGGTCCCTGGTGCCGAGCATGGAGGGGATGGAATCGATCTCGATCTTGTGGGTGGTGCCGATCATGAAGTCGTCGTCGGTTATGGTGACGGAGACGTTGGCGCCGGTGAGGGCGGTTATCCTGTAGGCGTAGGCCCTGGAGAGGGCGTCGTTGACCCTCCTTCCGAAGGGGTAATGGAAGATGAGCCTCTGGTTGCCGGAGGGGTCGATGTACTCCTCCACGGCGAGGCAGTCGACGTCCGGGATGAATCCCGCGACGGCCTTCTGCTCGGTGAAATAGGATATGAGGGAACGGGCGGAACCCTCGTCGATGTCGAACTCCTCCGAAAGTCTCTCGAGCTTGTCGGCGGGGTCCTCGTCGATCAGCTGGGACATCTCCTTCCTGAACCTCGCCACGTCCATGGAGAGGTCGAAGGACCTGGGGAGCATCTCCCCCGCCCACGAGGGGACGGTGGGCTTCCTGCCGTTGGCCTCCTTGACGTAGGCGGTCATCCCCTTGGAACGGACGAACTCGAGACTCCTTCCGCCGAGGACGAAGACGTCGCCGGGGGAGAGCCTCTCCACGAACTTCTCGGAGAGTTCCCCCGCGACGGAGCCGTATGAGGTTATGACGCGGTAGTTGGACTCCTCCGGGATGGTGCCGAGGTTCATGAAATAGATCATCCTGGCACCTTTCTTCCTCCCGAACTGCGCCTCCTCCTCGTCGTACCATATCTTGGAGTAGACGTTCTCGTGCTCCTCCTTGCTGCCGAGGTACCGGAGGACGTTCAGGAACTTGTCGAAGGGGAGGTTGTGGTAGCAGTAGGAGGACCTGACGACCCCGTACGCCTCCTCCACGCCCCACCTGCGGTCGATGGACATGCCGACGACCGCCTGGGACAGCACGTCGAGGCAGTTCTCCGGGATCCCGACGCGGTCGATGTCGGAGCGGTGGGCCGCGCGGCACATGACGGCGCACTCGGACAGGTCGTCGGGGTCGAAGACGATGAGTCTCCCCTTGGCCACCTTCCCGAAGCTGTGTCCGCTCCTCCCGATCCTCTGGAGACCTTTGGCGACGGACTTGGGGGAACCGATCTGGCACACCAGGTCCACGGACCCGATGTCGATCCCCAGTTCCAGGGACGTGGAGGATACGACGCACTTGATCTCCCCCTTCTTGAGACGGGATTCGACATCCAGACGGATGTCCTTGCCGAGGGAGCTGTGGTGGACCTCCACGTTCTCCAGGCCTCTCTCCTTCAGCTTGTAGACGACCGCCTCGGCGCCGGAACGGGTGTTGGTGAAGACGATGGTGGTGTCGTGGGCGTCCACGAGCTCCTTCAGCTTGTCGTACATCATCGAACTGACGACGTCGGTGGGGAGGGCGGTCATGTCGTCCGTGGGACATATGACCTTGAGGTCGAGGATCTTCTTGGAACTCGATTCGATGAGTGCCACGGGCCGGGCTTCGCCGGCCCCGTCGAATCCGACGAGGTACTTGGCGATCTCGGCGATGGGCGCCATGGTGGCGGAAAGGCCGATGCGGGTGAAGTCGGTCTCGCAGAAGTTCCTGAGGAGTTCCAGCGTGAGGGAGAGGAACGCACCCCTCTTGGAATCGCAGATGTCGTGGATCTCGTCGAGGATGACCCACTCCACCTTCCTGATGGCCTCCCTGAACTTGGGGGATGCGAGGATGAGGGCCATGGACTCGGGGGTGGTGATGAGGATGTGCGGAGGATGGCGGACCATCTTCTGCCTCTCGCTCTGGGGCGTGTCCCCGGAACGGACGGCGACGCCGATGTCCGGGACCGGCATCCCCTTGCGGGCGGCGAGTTCCCTCATCTGGTCGAGGGGCTCCCTGAGATTCCTGTTGACGTCATTGGCGAGGGCCTTGAGCGGCGATATGTAGATGCAGTACACCCTCTCCTCCAGCGTACCCTCGGCGGAATAGCGGATGAGCTGGTTGAGAATACTCGTGAAGGCGGTGAGTGTCTTCCCGGAACCGGTGGGCGACGAGACGAGGACGTTCTTCCTCTCGTGGATGACGGGAATGGCCATGGACTGGGGCTCGGTCAGGGATGTGAACCTCTCGCGGAACCAATCGGCCACAAGGGGCTCCATCATATCCAGGACCTCATCCATACTGTATCTCCTGTCTATCTTCTCCAATATATCACCGCCGGGGAGGGATTAATTCGGAATCCCTAACTTAACATAATATATAATTTAACGCCCCGAAGGACGGATTCCGACGGCGGACGGGACCGTCAGAGTCCCAGATGCTCCAGGTACATACCCAGCTTCCACACCATGCACAGCGGCACGAAGGTGTATCCCCCCTTGTGGATGAGCGTGTTCCTGCCGGAGATCACCAGCACCTCCTTCGGGGAATATCTCCCGCAGTAGACCTCCAGCGACCTCAGCCTGCCCACGTCCCCCGACTTCACCTCCACGGGAACAATCTCCATTCCACGCAGCAGCTGGAAATCTACCTCCGCATCGCCCTTCGGGTTGGCCCAGAAATACGTGTCCCCTTCCATATCCAAAGCCGACGACATCTGCGTAAGGACGTAGTTCTCGGCCACTGCGCCGCGGATCTTCGAGGTGCTGTCGTCCTTGGAGACGAGCATCCGACGGTCTATCCCCGCCATGCATGTGAGGAGTCCCGTGTCGGGGAGGTAGAGTTTATAGAACACTCCTCCGCGGGGGTTCGGGGGCACGGAATTGCCATCGACCTCCCACTTGCGCCTCAGGAAATCCGCATCCAGCAGCCATTGGATGGGGTCGGCCAGTGTCTTGGTGGTGCCGCCCGCCTTCTTGAGATTGAACCTGTTGCCCGCTTCCGCCACCTGGTATGCGGCGGAATCCCACAGTGCGGATATCCTCTGATAGCTCCCGCCGCTGTACTTGCCCATGTCCTCCTTGAACGAACGGATGATGTCCCCCTGCACCTTCCTGACCTCATCCATGTCCCCCGTGTCGATCCAGGCCTGCACCGCCTCGGGCATCCCTCCCACCGTCAGATAATCGATGTAGAGATCGTTCAGTTCGGACAGTATCCATTCGGGGAGGGGTTCCTCCGCGGGGATGCCGTCCAACGTTCCGAAGAAATCCCCGCCCTTCGCGGCACGGACGAATTCGCCGAAATCCATCGGCCACATCCTTATGAAAGTGACCTTCCCGACAGGGAACGACGACCTCCACCCGGATCCGTCCTCCCTCCCGCGTTCCGCAAGTGCCGGTCCCAGGAGGGATCCGGCACACGCTATGTGGTACTCCGGCAGTTCCTCGCCGAGATATTTCAGGGAAGTGAGCGCGGGATAGCAATGCTGGATCTCGTCGAATATGATCAGCGTGTCCTCCGTTATCTTCTTCCCTCTGAACGATGACAGCTCCTTCAGTATGCGGACGGGATCCAGGTCGCGGAAAATGTCCGCGAGCTGGGGATTCCTTTCGAAATCGAAACGGACATAATCGCCGAAGTTCCTTTTCCCGAATTCCGTCAGGACGGTCGTCTTCCCGCACTGCCGTATACCCAGCAGTACGAGCGGTTTGCGCCTGTCCGAATTGCTCCAGGAAAGGAGTTTGTCTTCGACGGACCTTCTCAGCATGTGTGCGATATGGCCGACTGCGTATTTCAATCTATTTTTAGGGGGGCAAAAAGTAGATTTTTTTCCACTTTTTGGGGGGCAAAAAACAGATTAAATTCTATTTTTAGGGGTTCTGATCACGTATTTCCAAATCGGCGGAGGTATCGCACAGGAAAACCGCGATTCAAAAAATCCCCCGCGGGAAATGGAACCGTACAGGATTGCCGGGGAACGAAGTTATAATAGCAACAAGACCGATTGTGTCCGCCATGCGCCGTTCCTATGCCGCATTTTTCGCGGTGCTCGCACTGCTCGCAACCGCCGCCGTCTGCTCCGCAGACGGTTCAGACACCGCAGCATCGCCCACATATCAGATAACCGGATACGTGAACGAGGAATTCAGCAGCGGGAACGTCGGACTGTCCGGCGTCAGGGTGACGGCATACACTTACGACACCGCCTCAGAGACGGCGACGGCAATCGGGGCCGGGACCACTGATTCCGGAGGACTGTTCACTGTCAATCTCAAAAGCAACAATCCCTCCGAAACGGCGATGTACATCAACTTCTCGAAGGCCGAATACGACCTCAGATCCATTACCGAATACGTCGATGAAAAGGATTCCATATCCGTCGGAGGAATGACCGCCTACAGACTCGTCATCCCCTCGGATAAATGGGAGGCCGTTTCGACATTGATGTACGGATGCCACATATCCTCCGAAGCCGCGGACGGACTGAAATGCTTCACCATGGCCACCACCACCGGGACCCTGGCCGTCCAGGTAAACTACGGGGGAGCAGGAGTTTGGAACGCCAAGGTCGAGATCAAGAACGACGAGGACTCCGCCATATACAAATGGACCGACAGCAACGGCGCATGCACCATCGACGGCATCGTCATCGGAACTTACTCCGTGACCGTATCCGCAGACGGTTTCGACACGGTGACCGAATCCGTCATCGTCGCCAAAGGCACCGTGAATAAGGTCTTCGAGATGTCGGAATCGGCCCACACGAGCTATCTCGGAATGGACCTGTCCCACTTCCTCATGTTCATAGGAATAGTCCTGGGACTGTCCCTTGCGGCATTCGCGATGGTCCTCCGCCGCCGTGTCGGCAAGACGAAGATCGACGAGGACGAGCTCAGGGAGTGAAGTCCGAGAAAAGAATGTGCCGGCAGTCCGGATGCGGACTGCCGCACAATCTGTGAAAAGATGCTGCGGAAGCGGCGTCAGTATTCCCTTTTCAGGTTCGCCGCTACCTTATCGTAGAGGCTGTTCCCTTCGGCATCGATCGCGACCACCAGGGGGCCGAGCCTGTTGGTCTCGAACCTCCACATGGTCTCCGGCATGCCGAGGTCCTCCCACTCGTATCCGACGACGGTGGAGAGCCCCTCCGCGAGGGACACGGCCGCGCCGCCGGTGGCGGCGAGGTAGACGCAGCCCGTCTCCTTCATCGCCTCGGCCGTCTCGCGGGACATCCCGCCCTTGCCGATGACGGCGCGGATCCCGAACTCCCTGATGAAACGGGGTTCGAGGGAATTCATCCTGGCACTTGTGGTCGGACCGGCCGCGACGACGGCGTACCTGCCGTCCTCCTTCTTCCTCATGATGGGTCCGCAGTGGTACAGGACGGCGCCTTTCAGACACTCCGGGACCTCCTTCCCCTCGTCGAGGTATTCCAGGGCGCGGATGTGGACGTCGTCCCTTCCGGTGACGACGGGGCCGTTTATGTACACGACATCCCCGAGGGCGAGACCCCTCACGGTCTCCTCGGACAGAGGCGAAGTGAGGGTCTTCAGAGGACCGCCCCCTGAGAGTACCGTATGTCGGAATCCGTTATCCTGGCACATGCGCGGCGGGTGGCCCAGCATCCGATGTTGACGGCCACCGGCAGGCTCGCGGTGTGGCACGAGGCCTTCCTCACCTTCACGCCCAGTACGGTGGTGTTCCCGCCCAGCCCCATGGGGCCGAGGCCGGAGGAATTCAGCTTCACGAACAGGTCCTCCTCCAGATCCCGTATGAAGGGATCCGGGTCCTCATGGTCCAGAGGCTCCATGAGGGCCTTCTTGGCCATGGCGACGCACTCGTCGGCGGTACCGCCGACGCCCACTCCCACGATCCCGGGAGGGCAGGGACGCCCTCCGGCATCCAGGACGGAGTCGATGACGAATTTCCTCACTCCCGCGATGCCGTCCGCGGGGTTGAGCATCTTCAGTTTCGTCATGTTCTCGGAACCCGCTCCCTTGAGCATCAGGGAGATCTCCGTGTAATCGACGTCCTCGGGGATGTAGTGGATGCAGGGCATGCCGGGCCCCAGGTTGTTGCCGGAGTTCTTCCTGGTGAAGGGGTCCACCGCGTTGGGCCTCATGGGGATGTTCTTCGTGCAGTTCTCCAGCGCCTGAGATATGTCCGATGCTATGGAAGGGGGTATCCTCCCGCGTACGTAGAACACGGGGATCCCGGTATCCTGGCACATCGGTTTCCCGAGGTGCTCCGCCTTCCTGATATTGTCGAGGATCGCCCCCAGCTGGGAGCGCGCCGTCGGGTCCGTCTCCCACTCGGCGGCCGCCTCCAGCGCCCATCCGATGTCCTCGGGGATCTTCGTATTCGCCAGACGCAGCAGATTCTCGACCACCTTCTCCGTGGTCTCGGGGAGTTTGACAACCATTGCGATTCCTCACTTACGGTACGAAATAAAGGACCTCTTCGATCCTGATGACCCTGACGGTCGCGCCGATCTCGGCGCCCTTGGGGACCAGCAGGTCCACCATGGAATAATCGGACGGGTCCATGACCTGGATCTCGCCCTCGCCCACCGTTATCACATCGGCGGTTCCGATCTCCGACGCCTTGCAGTAGACCCTGATGTCGGGCATGTCCTGGCGTTTCACGGAGACCTCCCTGAAACCGTCCAGGGAGATCAGTTTCCCTCCCTGGCTCGAGACGCGGTACAGGAGGTAGATCTTCTTCCTGAAGGTGACGATGTCCCCCACATGGAACTCCGGCAGGCGGACCAGGTAGTTCACGCGGTACATGTCGAGTCCGTCCCTGGTCTGACCGACCAGTTTCGCGGACTCGTTGGTCTCGGCGCAGTAGATGTCCGCCAGATCCTTCACGAGGGCCCTGCCGAGGGCTATGAGGGAGAGGTACACGTCCACCCCTCCCGGCACGATCTCCATCTTCGTGATGAAGACGTTCTCGTCGGTGGCCATGGCGTCGTCCACCACCTTCTCCACACGTGCCAGCACCTCGTCCTGCAGATCCGCCGGGAGGGTCTTCCCGGAGGTCCTTATCTGGAGGATCGCCTCGTAATAGTTCCCGAGACGTCTGGAACATATCCTGCAGACGGCGTTCTTGACCCTCACGACGGTCGTTGCTATGGCATCCGTCACGAAGTCCTCTATCTTCACGCCGCACTTCAGCGTCACCGAGAGGTTGTAGTCGTCCAGTTCGGAGACGGAGGCCTCCGCGGAGACGACCTTCCCCTCCTTTATGCAGACGAGGTTCTCGCGGGCCGCCGAGGCGGCGGCCTTCGCGAGATCCATGGACTGCCATTCCCCGTGCCAGAGGAACTCCCCGCAGTTGGTGCACACCTGGAGGTCCACGTGGTCAGGGAGGGTGATGAGCGTCCTGTCCTTCAGGAAACACTCGAAGCAGAGACCGCGGACGGTCCTGTCGGTCTCCTTCCCGCACTCGACGCAGAATCCGTTCAAAGCGTCACCGCCTGAGCGTGTTTCACACCGCCGATGACGATGACCGCGTCGGGATCGACGATGCCCTCGGCGACGGCGATGTCCACCGCCCGGTTCCCGACGATGTTGATGATGGTGAAGGTGCCCATGCGGGTGCGGAGTTCCTCCTCCTCTATGAGGTCCCCTCCGTAGAACCCCTCCCCCACCGTTATGCGGAGATCCCCCTCCGAGAACGTATGTCCCAGCACCTCCTCGTCGCATACCGCGAGGAGTACTTCCGCGGGATGTCTGTGTATCCTGAAATAGAAACCCGGCATGATCCTCATCCCCTGTTCGTGAGTCTGTAGATGACCCTGTTCGTCCCGTCCGGCACCTGGTAGATGACGCCGGACGCCTTCATCTTCTGGAGGAGGCGCTTCGCCTCCGTCTCGCTTATCCCGTTGGACAGTGCCTGGGTGATGATCTCCTCCTCTTCCATGCCCATGGGCTCCAGCCTCATGATGGCCTCCATGGACGGGATTCCCTTGCGGTCCCTCGAGGAGATGCCGCTGGTGAGGGAGTCGATATCCAATCCGCCGCCCTCGGTCCCGGCGATCTTCTTGAGGTAGTACCTGACCAGATCTATCGCCCTCTTGGCGTCCTGCGCCTCCACCACGGGGCTCAGCCTCATCCTGGCGGACGCCTCGGAGAGACGGACGTAGGCCTCCAGCTGCCTTGCGGTGATCGGGACGGAGCCGGAATCGTCGCCGGACCTCCTGATGGACATGTAATCCTCCTCGATCATGTCCACCGCCTCCTGCTTCATGACGGGGATGATGCGCTTGGAGTATGCGACGTACTTCCTGAGGGTCTCCACGTCGTAGCGGGGGGTGATCGACTGGGTGTTCTCCTTGATCCTCCTGAGGTCCACGCCCTCCAGCTCGGCGGTCTCGTCCACCTGGAGGGCCTCTCCGCGCCTATGCACCTTCAGGATGTGCTCGGTGATGTCCCTGTCCCTCTTCTCGTCCGGCTTGTCCGTGCGCACGAAGATGAGGTCGAAACGGGACATGAGGGCCGGAGGCAGATCGATCTGGCTGACGATGGTGTTGTTCTCCAGGTCGAACCTCCCCAGTTTGGGGTTGGCGGCGGCCAGCATGGAGCATCTGCACTGGAGGGAGGCGGTGATGCCCGCCTTCGCCACGGAGATCCTCTGGGACTCCATGGCCTCGTGCAGGGAGGACCTGTCCTCCGTGGACATCTTGTCCAGTTCGTCGATGCATGCGAGACCCTTGTCGGCGAGGACCAGGGCTCCCGCCTCCAGGGCCCACTCCCCGGTGAACTCGTCCCTCACCGCGGCGGCGGTGAGACCGGCGCCGGAGGCGGACTTCCCGGAGGCGTATATCCCCCTGGGCGCCAAAGAAGACATGTAACGGAGGATCTGGGACTTCGCGACTCCCGGGTCTCCCATGATGAGGATGTGGATGTCTCCCCTGATGACGGAACCGTCGTCCATGACCTTGCGGGTGCCGCCGAACAGCTGCAGCGCGATGGCGGCCTTCTCCTCGCTCATCCCCTTGATGGTGGGGGATATGGAGGCGATGATGTTCTGGAAGAGGTCCGGATCCTTGGACATCTCGATAATTGCTTTTTCATCATCCTCTGTGATCTGGATCTCGTCGTACTCGTGCTGCTCGAACTCTATGGAGACCACGTCCACGTAGACGTCGAAGATGGTGGTCTTGTTGCGGTCCGCCTTCTCGGCGGAGCGGATGATCCCGTTGACGGTGATCCTGTTCCCGGGGGTGACGATCCCCGCGATGTCGTCGTCGATGTACCCGCCGAGCCTCTGGGGCTGCGCCCCTCCCTTGAGCCCCTCGGGACTCTCCTGTATCTCCACCTTCTGGGTGTCGGTGTATATGGACTGCTCCTCGTCCAGGATGAAACGGTTGGCGGATTTGTTGCAGCTGCCGTTGGGGTTGGGGCACATCAGGGGCTCCTGCAGGATCATCCCGTCCTGGGGCTGCCATATGGCCGAACCGCATCTGGCACATGTGAAGAGGGCCATGGTCATGCGGGGTTTGACGGGGGTCACCTTCTTGACGAGACCCTCTATCGCCACCATCCTGTTGAGGTGCCTCGCCCTGAGATTCCTTATGCCGACCTTGGCGTCGCGGGGAAGGCGGATGATCCTGATGTTGATCCTGTTGACGGGGTCCCAGGAGGGGGGCATGGCCTCCTTGGCGGCCTCCTCGGCCAGTTTCAGACAGCGGTCCGGTTCCTCCAGGACCGTGACGGCGAAATCGGTGTTGTACATGTCCATGTCGTCGTAGCTGATGAAGAGACTCTTCTTCTCGGGGTAGGTATCGGCTATCTCCCTGAGCTCCTGACGGTACTCGTCCCTGCCGAAGATGGACTCCCAACCCTCGGTAATCTCCGTATCCTGGAAACCTGTCATTCCTGCGCCCCCTTGGAACGGCATTCGCCGTCGGCCCACCAGATCCATCCCCCGTCCTCGAAGGACACCTTCCCCTTGACGAGGCCCTCGCGGCGGTATCTGTTCATGGTCTTGATGAGATCGTCCGGACATCTGTATTTGAAATACTCCTCGAGCCTGGCGGCGGCCTCGCCCGTGGTCAGGCGGTCGTCGCCCAAGGCTTTCCAGATCATTTCCAAAAGTTCGTCCGGCATAACTTCCACGGGATTGGGTACTGATAAAATAATCTTATGCAGGGCGTCCGAAGAAGGACGGATAAGGGGTGCGGAGGGGGAGGATAGGTGGATAAACGGGCTGCGGATTACATGCAGTATTCTGGTTTGATATAGGATGAGCTGTACGGGACGGGAACGGCAGATTGGGGAACCGGAGACGGAAAACGAAGAATCCGGGGGGCTGCATATTACATGTAATATGCCGGTTTGATATAGGATGAGCCGTACGGGACGGGGAAAACGGCGTCTGGCACAATGCGGACGGTGCGGCGGAGGATCGGCGGCCGGAGCGGAAACCGTTATTGGAGTGAAGCCGATACAGGTTGCATGGAAGACACAGGGCTGCTGAACAACAAAGGCATGATGACCCTCATCGTACTGATCTCGAGATATCCCGAAACGGGCCCCAAGGAACTGGCGGAAATGGTCGGACTGCCCTGCAAAACGACGGAGCAGAGACTGGAGGATCTGAAGGGCGCGAAAGTGATCGAGGATACACAGAAACCCGTTCTCACGGAGACCGGAAAGGAAGTGGCGGCGTACCTCGAAAAGATAAACGATTTGCTTCAAAACGCGGGAATTAGCAGTTCCGGACCCGAAAATCAGTGACCGCCAATCGGAAACAATATATTGCAGCACAGCATATCTTCATTTGTCCCGGCTGTGGAATTTCCTATCTTCATACTCTTCATCCGGGGCTCTTCTAACTATCAGGGTCCGCTGACGGCCCGAGATTTCCGTGTTTCTAAAAAGGACTGTTCGACATGTTGCGGGCGTAGCCCGCACCCTCAGTCCGAAGACCGTTTCACATCTGTGCATTTGTTGAACGCGCCCCTGCTCACATATTCCACGGACGGGGGCAAAAACACGGAGCGGAGATTGGGACATCCGGAGAAAGCCCGCCTGCGTATAATTTTGACAGAACCGCCGAATGTCACGGACGACAGATTGGTACAGCCGGAGAACGTCTCCTGACACCTAAATTCTGCGTGTGTACCCGACCTCGCCACTTTGTGACTGAAACCCGAGGTCTGGGTCATTTGCCAGTTGTGGATTTCCATAGCTTATGCTAGA
>CAZHJV010000014.1:0-31313 GCA_964533525.1 uncultured Methanomassiliicoccales archaeon
AGGCACCTACCGCAGGATCCGTCCTGCTGGCAGGAGTCATGCTGAAGATGGGTTCCTACGGTATCATCAGGGTATGTATCGAGAACCTCCCCGCCGGTGCCCAGAACTGGCAGGCAGTCATGATCTTCATGGGTCTGCTGGCTATGATCTACGGCGCCTACGCATGCATCGCACAGAGGGACCTCAAGAAGATGGTCGCATACTCCTCCATCTCCCACATGGGTCTCGTCATGGTCTCCATGGGCTGCCTTTCCCAGGCGGGAATCGAGTTCGCAGTCTTCCAGATGTTCGCCCACGGTCTCATCTCCGCCATGCTCTTCATGGTCTGCGGTATGGCCGGTCACAACATCGGAACCAGGGAGATCCCCCTCCTCGGCGGACTTGCCGGCAAGATGCCTCTCTACGCCACCTTCATGATGTTCGCATTCATGGCGTCCCTCGGACTTCCCGGACTCATCGGATTCTGGGGAGAGTTCGGTATCGTCTATGCGTTCTACGACTGGTGCGTGGACAACGACGTCATCTACCTGCTGGTGTTCTGCCTGCTGTCCCTCCTGCTCACCGCAGGTTACTACCTGTTCGCGATGCAGAGGGTCCTGTTCGGAAGAATCACCAAGAAGATCGATGTCGAGCATGTGCACGATGTCGACAAGATCGAGGCCATCGCCCTCAGCGTCGTCGCGCTCCTCATCGTGATCTACGGAGTGTGGCCCGACCTGGCGCTGGGTATGATCGACCTGTATTCCTTCCCGGGAGTGATCTGAAATGGATGCAACGGTAATTACTGACATATTCGGGAGCTATTCCCCGATCGTCCCGATGATCGTCCTGATCATCGGGGCCCTCATCATGCCGGCGCTCTACTTCGGATTCAAGAAGAAAGCGCCCGTGACCGCGGTCGCTCTGATCGTAATGGTCATCAGCATCGCGATCAACCTCATCATGCTGACCGGCAGCTGCTATCCTGCAGACTGCAGGTCCTTTGAGGGTCTGTTCGAATACAATGCCTTCAGCGGATTGATGATCCTGCTGTTCCAGACGGTTTCCATCATCGTCCTCTTCGTGTCCGCGTTCAGCACCGAGACGACTACTCTCCACTACGGAGCGTACAACTCCCTGCTGCTCATCGCGACCGTCGGAATGATGTTCGTCGGCGAGGCTACCGACCTGGTCGGTATCTTCGTCGGTGTGGAAGCGGTGTCCATCTCCTCCTACGTGCTCGTCACCATGAAGAGGAATGACTCCCGCGCAGCCGAGGCAGGTGTCAAGTACGTGGTCATCGGAGGACTCTCCACCGCTCTGACCATCTACGGTATCTCGATGATCTTCGGAGCACTCGGTACCCTGACCCTGTCCCAGCTCGGTCCCGCCCTTGCGGACACCGGATACAGCTGGGCCTTCGTGGTCGGACTGATCTGCATGATCGCAGGTTACGGATTCAAGATCGCGGCGGTTCCGTTCCACATGTGGGCGCCCGACGTGTACGAGGGAGCCTCCACCCCTGTCTCCATATTCCTGGCAACGGGATCCAAGAAGATGGGTCTGGTCGTCTTCTTCAAGATCTTCCTGATCATGTTCGTCGTTGCGAAGTCCATGGGCGGCCTCAACATCGAGGCCGTCCAGTACGTCTTCGCGATCATTGCGGCGTTCAGCATGACCGTCGGAAACATCGTAGCGATCTCCCAGAACAACATCAAGAGGATGCTCGCCTACTCGTCCATCGCGCAGGCCGGATACATCCTCATCGTCATGGCAGTCATGAGCGAGTATGCCCTGACCGGCGGTCTGTTCCACATGTTCACCCACGTGTTCATGAAGGGCGGAGCGTTCCTGGTCGTCGGTGCACTCATCTGCGTCGGCCTCGGCGAGAAGATCACGGATTACAACGGCCTTGCCAAGAGGGCACCTCTCCTCGCATTCGCGATGATGATCTTCCTCTTCTCCCTGGCCGGAGTTCCCCCGCTCGCAGGATTCACCTCCAAGTTCGTCCTGTTCTCCGGAGCGATCTTCGATGCCGACGGAAGCGGCGTCATGACCCAGTGGGTGTGGCTGGCATTCGTTGCCATCCTCAACTCCGCGATCTCCCTGTACTACTACGTCAGGGTCATCAAGGCCATGTATGTCGAGAAGCCCGCAAAGGGTGCCTCCGACAAGATCACCGTCCCTGTGCCCTTTGCGATCGCGATCGCAGTCTGCGCAGTCCTCGTTGTGGTCCTCGGAGTCTACCCCGACCTCATCCTCGGCCTCTGCGGCGACGCGGCTGCGGCTCTGTTCTGAGTCCGAAACAAAACCTTTTACCGGCCTTCGGGCCGGCAACCCTTTGTTTTCCGTACAATGAGTTATTGTCCGCATATCCATGTTTAAATCGGAGTTCTCCGATAATCGGGCATGGCAGTCAAAGACGATGTCATAAAAGCCATGAAAGAAGCGGGAAAGCCCCTTTCCGCAGGCGAGGTCGCCAAGATCCTCGGCGCGGATAAGGCCGAAGTGGACAAGGCGTTCAAGGAACTCAAAGCCGAGAAGGCCATCGTCTCTCCCGTAAGGTGCAAATGGGAGCCCGCCTGAGCGGATACCGTACGCAAACCGTTTACCGTCCGTGCGGAATCCGCACGGGGCTTTTCTTTTCTATGTGCCAGTGATTCCGATTCCATGTGTCCGGACGGGCGCAGATATGCGCCTCCGGGACGTCTGGACAAACAGTATCTTTAAGTACGGTCTGGGTATTGACAACCGATGGCGGATTCCTGGCACGATTGTATTTCGGCAGACCTCGACAGAGTAGAAGAGGTGATGAGCGACGTTACCGATTCGGAGAACACGGAACTCACCGAAATGTGCCGCTATGTCATCGGGAACCACGGTAAGAGGATAAGGCCCGCCATGTGCATTCTTTCCTACCATGCCTGCGGAGGCACCGATCCCCGTAAGGCGGTGGATGTCGGCGCAGCCATCGAGCTCATCCACAATGCGACCCTCATCCACGACGACATCAACGATCAGGGAGATCTCCGCAGAGGTGCGAAAGCTCTGTACAAGGAGTACACCATCGGTAAGTCCATTGTCGCCGGGGATTACCTGTTCTCCCTCGGATTCCGTCTCCTCGGAGTCAGCAGCGACAGCATCATCGATTACGTCATCGATGCGGCGTCCGGTTTGGCCGCAGGAGAATTCTCTCAGAAGAAATACGAGCGCAATGCGGTCGTCGGAGAGTCCCAGTATATGGACATCATCGGCGGCAAAACGGCCCGTCTCATCGAGTGCGCAGGCAAGTGCGGCGCATATCTGGCACATGCAGAAGTCGAGAATATAGAGCAGATCGGACAATTCTCCTTCTGCGCCGGTCTCGCATTCCAGATCATCGACGATATCCTCGATGTGGCCGGTACCGAGAAGGTCCTCGGCAAGAGGACCGGGAACGACATCGTCGAGGGAAAACCCACACTTCCCATCATCTATGCCATGGAGGATCCGAAGGTCGGAGCCCGTGTGAAGGAGATATTCTGCAATCAGAATTCCGATTATGACGATGCCGCCGAGTGCATCGCCCTTATCAAACAGACCGACTCCCTCGAGAGGTGCTATAAGAAGGCAGAGGAGATCGCCGAAGAGGCCAAATCCTATCTGGGTTTCGCACCCGATTCGGAATACAAGAGGGCACTCGAGGGGCTTGTGGACTTTTTCGTATCCCGCAACAGGTGATATTCTTGACGTTCATCGAAACGGATGTTCTGGTGGTCGGTTCCGGTCCGGCCGGGAGCACGGCCGCCGAATACGCATCCAGGGCAGGAGTCAGGACGACCCTCATAGAGATGCGTCCCGAGGTCGGAACCCCCGTCCGTTGCGGCGAACTCATGCCGTCGGCGGAGGAGATAACCGACATGTTCCCGAACCTCATCGATACGGAGGCCCTTTTCGGCGTACCTTCGGACCTCCGCCGCAGGGACATCGAAGGCATAAGGGTCGTCGATCCCAAGGACAAGGTCAGGGAATTCCCGTTCACCGGATACACTACCGACAGGGACCGTTTCGATCGGCACCTTGCGGACAAGGCCGTCGGTGCCGGTGCGGAACTCGTCACAGGATGCATGTTCATAAGCGCCAGGGGAGGCGTGGCCAAGACCTCCAGGGGCGACATATCCTACAAGGTCATCATCGGGGCTGACGGCCCCAATTCCCGCGTCGCAAAGACTCTGGGTCTTCCTTCCAACAGGAACTGCTACCCCGCCGTCACCGCCCAGGCGGAAGGGGATTTCGACCCTGTGGTGCAGATGTTCTTCGGCCGTATCGCACCCGGCGCATACGGGTGGATCATCCCCAAGGACGGCACGGCCAATGTCGGTGTTGGGTTCTCTCCCAAATTCTCCGACGGTTCGCTCCGCGGGTACATGGACAAATTCGTGGAGTCCCACGGGCTGAAACTCACGACCCCGATCAAAGGGAAGTACGTTCCCAGCGAAGGTCCGATCTCCAAAACGTTCACCGACGAGGGGGTCCTCGCCGGAGATGCCGCCGGCGTTGTCATGCCCGTCAACGGGGGCGGGATACCTCAGGCGATGATCACCGGCAGGATGGCCGGCAATGCGGCCGCCGCGAAGGTCCTGAACGGAACTCCGCTGTCCTCATACGAGGATGAATGGAGGAGCGTCCTCTACAAGCCTCTCCGTATCGCGGCCGGCAACAAGAAACTCGCCGACACATTCGCATTCAGGAGCGATAGGAGCACCGCCATGTGCATGGGTATCCTCGGCACCCGCAGGATAAGTAAGCTCATCAGGTGCAAGCGTCTGTTCCCGTGATCGGCGCTTCCTGTGGGGTTTCATCGGGGATCCGCAGACGGGACACTCGTCCATCTTCTCCTTGTACCATTTCCTGCAGCCGATGCACTGGTAGTTCCATTTCTCCACTTTGGTGATCCCGTTCTGACCGACCGCCCTGTAGGGGATCCCCATGATGCGGGCTGTGTTCTGGATGGAATAATCGTCGGTCATGACGGTCCCGCCCGTATCCACGGCAAGTGCCAGCACGGTGATGTCCACAGGGGAGAGGCGTCCCAGGTCCCCGCTTCTGCGCGCGGCCTCCTCCACCTTCTTCACCGACGCATCGGTGCAGTCGGACACCCTGAGGAGGTCCCCCCACAGTGCCAGTCTGCGGTCTTTGTATTTCTCCAGCTCGGCCACGACCCCGGGGGGACAGCAGGATTCCTCTTCGGGAAGCTGTTCCATGGAAAACAACGCGGAACTGTCCAGTACGAGCATGGTATCGTCCTTCGATGACTCCCCGATTATATATTGGAATGGGTGCCCCGGACGCGGTCCTGCAAAACCCTTAAAGAATACCGGAGTATGTTCTTATCCCATATGGACGTCACGGATGTAGCCGTCATCATGCTGACAGGTTTCTGGCTGTTCCTCCCTGCGATGCTGCCCAATTCCGCGGCCGTCGTGTTCGGCGGCGGGACCAAGATGGATTTCGGGAAGAGCTGGCGCGGGAAGAGGATCTTCGGCGATGGGAAATCGTGGAGGGGATTCTTCGGCGGAGCCTTCTCCGGGATACTGCTGGGTCTTATACTGATAGGCATAGCCGCGCTCTGCGGGAGCGACAGCGACTACTGGGGGTTCGGAGACTTCTGCGGCAACATCGGCGTGCTTGCGACGCTCTCGTTCGGCGCGGTCCTCGGGGACCTGTGCGGAGCGTTCATCAAGAGGAGGCTGGGACTGGAGAGGGGCGCCAAGGCACCGATACTCGACCAGTACGACTTCGTGATCGGGGCGATGTGCGTCACCGCACTGTTCTTCCCCGACTGGGTCTACGCCCATTACATAGAGGGCTGGCACATTGCGGCCCTGATCTTCCTGCTGGCGGTCATGTTCGCCATCCACAGGACGGTAAACATCGTAGGTTACAGGATGGGCCTCAAGAAGGAGCCCTGGTGATTCATATGGAGACAATCGAGAAGGTTTTGGAAGGATGCGGCGCGCTGCAGTTCGGGGATTTCACCCTGGCTTCCGGCGCCAAGAGCAACTATTACATCGATATCAAGAAGGCGAGCACCAAGCCCGAGGTCCTCTCGGTCATCGCGAAGACGATGGCGGAGAGGATGAAGGAGGCCGGCATCCGCCCCGACAGGGTGGCGGGAGTCGTCCTCGGGTCCATCCCCCTGGCCACCGCCCTCTCGCTGGAGACGGGGATCCCCCTCCTCATGGTGAGGAAGGAGAGGAAGGACCACGGTACCGGAAAGCTCGTGGAAGGCGATCTGAACGCAGGCGACAATGTCCTCGTCATAGAGGATGTCATCACCACGGCGGGATCCTCCATGAAGGCCATCGCCGCCCTCCGTGCGGAGGGCGTGAAGGTGGAGAAGGTCTTCTCGGTCATCGACAGGGAAGGCGGCGGGAGGGAGAACCTCGACAGCATCGGAGTGAGCCTCATCTCCCTCGTCAAGGGTTCCGACCTTCTCAAGGGTGCGAAGCAATGATCGCTCCGGACAGGGACTGTGCCAGATGCGGTCTCTGCCGCGGACGTACCAATATCGTCCTCCCGTCCGGGGACCCGGATTCGCCCGTGGTCCTCGTGGGGGAGGCGCCCGGAGAGAACGAGGATCTCCGGGGCGAGCCCTTCGTCGGAAGGGCCGGCACCATCCTCAATAAGATAATGGAGGACGTGGGTCTCGACAGGAGCAGGGTCATGATCACCAATACGGTGAAATGCAGACCGCCGGAGAACCGCGACCCTTCGCAGGAGGAGATGGCCGCCTGCCGTCCGTTCCTGGACAGCGAGCTGAAGGGCAGGAAGGCCGTGGTCGGTCTCGGGAGATCCGCCGTGAAGGACCTTCTGGGGTACACCGGGCCGATGGCGGACGCCGTCAACACGAGGCAGTACATCGACATCGGAGGGGAGAAGATCCTCTTCATCCCCACCTACCACCCCATGGCCTGCGTCTACCGCAAGGTCGCCCGCGAGGGACTCAGGGAGACCCTCGCCGCTGTGAAGGAGGAGTTCTTCCCATGATCGGATTCGCCATAGACATGGACGGGACGGTCTATCACGGGGAGAGGCCGATACCGGGCGCCCGCGGGTTCATAGACGGGCTCAGGGAACGGGGGATACCGTTCAGGTTCGTGACCAACAATTCCTCCCATGAGAGGCAGTTCTATGCGGACCGCCTCAACAGGATGGGATTCGGGATTTCCTCCGAGGATATACTCACCTCGGCCGTGGCCACCGCGCGGTACATAAAGGACAACAGGGCGGGGAAGTCTGTGTATGCGATCGCCACTCCTTCCGTGAGGAAGGAACTGGCCGATGCGGGCGTCAACACGGAGGTCCGCGGCCGCCCCGACATCGTCCTGCTGACGTTCGATACCACCATAGACTATGCCAAGATCAACCGCGGGTACCATTATCTCGTGCAGGGGTCGGAGTTCATCGCCACCCACCCGGACGACGTGTGTCCCACGGAGGATTCGTACGATATCGACATAGGTCCCTTCATAAGGATGTTCGAGTCGGTGACAGACAGGACCGCCACCGTCGTCGGCAAGCCCAACCGCCTGATGCTGGAGATGGCCGCGGCGGAGATGGGCGTGGCCGCGCAGGACGTGGTGATGGTGGGCGACAGACTCTCCACCGACATACGCATGGCCGCGGATGCGGGTACCAGATCCGTCCTCGTCCTGTCGGGGGAGACCGACACGGAACTCCTGAAGAAATCATCCGTGAAACCGACCTTCGTGCTCGGTTCCGTGGCCGATATAATTCCCGAACTCGTGGACGGCGGAAAGCTCCGCCGAGGCATGTGCCAGACATGCGTTTTCCGAGACGGCGGACCCCATTGTGCCAGCGGGTGCTGTTTTAAATACTAAAAACAGTAGTCACATTCAGTCCCGGAGAGGTTCGCATGAGCGAAGAGTTTCTCACCCCCAAGAAGATCTGGATCGCCGTGGCCATCGGAGTGGTCGTATCGCTGGTGCTGATAGCCAGTACCTACGAGGTCCGCTACATCGTGTCCGGTTCCATGGACGGCGAGGACCAGCCTTATGAGATCGAGACGATACCTGTCCACAGCGCCGTTCTCATCCAGAAGGTGGACGGGAGCAGGATGATGGAGGAGTTCGAGATCGGCGACGTGATCGCCTTCCATTATGAGGGTGTCGTCGTGGTGCACCGCGTCGTCGCCAAGGATCCGGCCGCAGGGACCATCACCGCACACGGGGATGCCATGTCGGCTCTGAATACCCAGACGGTCACTTCGGATATGGTCGTCGGGAAGGTCACCGATGTCTCGGTAACATTGGGACACATCGTCCACTTCCTCAAGACCAGCACAATTCTTTTAATAGCAATGATTGCAGTACTAATCGTAGCGGCATACTGCGTGAAAGACATCGTCAGAGAGTGCAGGAGGAAGTGAATACGGCAGGCGGATTCTCATTCGGGGAAGCCCTCCGCGACAGGAGGGTGCTGTTCGCATTGGCAGCGGTGGCCATAGTGGTCGCCGCATCCGCCGGTGCGGTCTACGCCAGCCAAAGCTCCGTCACCGTCAGCGACAACACTCCTCTCGCACAGGGACTGACGGTGGATTTCCGCGACGGCGGTGCGACGACCACCGACGTATTCACGATGCCGGCGATATCCATAACGGACGGAAAACCGTCCCAGACGGAATTCGACCTCGACGGGCCGGACAGTTTCTACATGACCGGCGCCGATTCGAAGACGACAGGATACGTCCGCATTTATGCGTCTCTGGACAATTCCTTCGGCTGGATAGGTATCGAGATGATCACCGCCACGGTCGACGGTACCGATTATGATTTCGGTAAATACATTCCCTCCACCGGTCTGCCGGTGTCAGGACAGGTTACGCAGGCGCCCATATCGGCTTCGTTCCAGACGGAGATCCCGCTGAAGATCACGGTGAAACTCAAGGAGTCCACGGGTCTGACCGAGAGTGCGGATCTGGCAAAGGCGTACGACCTCTCGACCCTGAAGATCACAATCAGGGCAGGGTACACCGACCCGTTGGACTGATTAATCCTGCGCAGTACGGTACGCGGTATGACCCAGACTTGCCGAACTGTCATTTTATTTAAATAATAGGCCCGTCTATATCCTACCTACTGTATGCGCGCGACGGAGCCGGCGCCAGGCGAGCGCGACGCAGGAAATGGGATGCACTGCAGTCGGCGTAGCTGTATTGTCCCGAAAGGGGATTCGGGATGTATTTAAAACAAGTCGAAATGGAAAATTTCAAATCGTTCGGCGGCAAGGTGACCGTGCCTCTGATGGAAGGGTACATGGCAGTCACCGGTCCGAACGGATCGGGCAAATCGAACATAGCCGATGCGATCCTTTTCGTCCTCGGGCCCAGGAGCTCCAAGGCGGTAAGGGCGAGCAGGATCACAGACCTCATCTTCGACGGCGGCGCCGCCAAGTCGAAGGCGAAATTCATGAAGGTCTCGCTGGTCTTCGACAACAGCGACCGCATAATGCCGTGGGACGACGACACCGTCACGCTCACCCGTTATGTGAAACTCTCGGAGAACGGGACCGATTACACGTCGTATTTCTTCATCAACGACCAGAAGTCGTCTCTGTCCGAGTTCGACACCCTTCTCACGAAGGCGAGGATCAGCGCCGACGGGTACAACATAGTCCAGCAGGGGGATGTCACCCACATCGTCCAGATGGGCAACATCGAGAGGAGACGCATCCTCGACGGAATCTCCGGCATAGCCAGTTTCGATGCCGACATCGGCAGGGCCCAGGGGGAGAGGGCGGAAGCATCCTCCAATCTGGAGCGCATAGAGATCATCCGTGCCGAGAAGGAGAAGCAGATCAATGTCCTCGAGAAGGACCGCGAACAGGCGAGGCTGTATCTGGAGGCCAAGAAGGACCTCGATACCGCCAATGCGCAGATGACGCACAGGCTCAGGGACAACGAGAAGGCAATCTTCGGAAGCCTCGTCTCCGGCGTGGAATCCTGCAGCAGGGACATAGAGAAGCTGAAGGAGGACAAGGCCGGCATCCTGGCGCGGAAAGAGGAGAATGCGGCCCTCGTCAAGGCGAAAGAGGAGCAGATCGAGGAGAAGATCGGTCCGGATTACAAGAAGGTCAAGGAGGACGTCGAACAGGCCAAGATCAACGTCGCCACCGAGGCGAGCAAGCAGGAGTCGGCACTCGAGGACATAGAGGCCCAGCGCGGATACAGGGAAGGATTCGAGGAGGATGTGGCGGAGAACCGCAACCAGTATGCGACCTCCGAACAGAGTCTGGCGGACCTGCAGATACAGCTGGATGCCGCCAACGAGCATCTGGCCGCCGCCACGGCCGAGGAGAAGAGGATCAGCGACGAGACCTCCAGGCAGGGCGGCGAGCTGACGGACCTGCAGAAGAGGCTCGAAGTCCTCGAGAGGGACATAGATTCCGCAGGGAAGGCCCAGCAGGAGGCGAGCGCGAAGGCATCCGGCGCGAAGGCGGTCCTCGAGGAGGCCCGTCTCGCCAAGGCCAAGGCCGAGGAGGACCTCGAATCGGCCAGGTTCGAGGTGAAGGATGCCGACTGGAACCTCCAGGAGGTCAAGAGACAGGTCGGCCCGCAGGACGAGGCCGATTCCCTCGGCAAGCAGATCGTGGCCCTCAAGAAGGAGGAGGCCGCCCGGGAGAAGGAGGAGGAGCAGCTCAAGGAGATATACGAGAAGCGTTCCGCCGAGTTCAACCGCCTCTCCGCCGAGAAGAGGGTTTCCGACAGCGTGAACAGGGGGAGCGAGGCTCTGTCCCGCATCATGGCCCTCAGGGAATCCGGGCAGATGCCCGGCATCCGCGGCACCGTGGCCGAACTCGCCACGGTGGACGCGGGGTACGAGACGGCCCTGTCCGTCGCCGCCGGGAGCAAGATGAACGCGGTCGTCGTCGATAACAAGGACGTGGCCGCCCGCTGCATCGAATACCTCAAGAAGAACGGTCTGGGAAGGGTCACCTTCCTGCCGCTCACGGAACTCCTTCCCGGGAAACCCCGTGCGAAGGCGATCATCGCGCTCAAGAGCACGGACGGATACGCCACGGATTTCGTTACATACAAGGCGGAATACGCCAACGTCTTCTGGTACGTCTTCGGGGACACCCTCGTCGTGGGCACCCTCGACAGGGCCAAGGAGGTCATGGGCGGCGTCAGGATAGTCACAAAGGCCGGGGAACTCATCGAAGCCTCCGGCGCAATGACCGGAGGTACCCTCGACAAGAGGAAGATCCAGCAGTTCGGTCCCAGCGGACAGTCCGCCCTCGAGGCGGCGGGTGCCGAGATGAGGAAGGCCGGCGACGCGCTGGAGGAACTCAGGTCCGATCTCAGGCAGCTGCGCGACACGATAAGGAAGACCGACGACCTGATGAGGGCCGCCGGCAGCAAAGGCGTGGACGCCAGAGGGAAGATCGCCGAGGCCGAGGCCGCCCTCGAACAGGCCAAGAAGGGTCTCAAGTCCGCCGAGGACGCACTGTCCAAGAAGACCGCGGATCTGACCGCCGCCGAGAAGGCCGTGACCGAGGCCGACGCCGCACTGGCCGCCGCCGACGCGGCGCTGGAGTCGCTCAGGTCCGAGAGGACCTCCGTCCGCGACCGCATGTCGGAGATCGCCCCTGCGGGACTGCAGGAGAGGATCCAGCATGCACGCGACGAGGTCTACAGATACAACCAGGAGGTCGCCGGACTGCAGCAGCAGATCGGAGGTCTCCGCGCCGAGATGTCCGGATTGGACAAGCAGAAGGAGGCTCTGGAGGTCCAGATCGCCAACATCGACACCCAGATCGCCGCAGACGAGACGTCCGCGGCCGAGCACGCCGCGAAGGCGGATGAATACAGGGTCGCATTGGAGGCCGTGAAGAAGATCCAGGATGAGATGGAGTCCAAGATCGAGGACCTCAGGGCCGAAAGAGACTCCCTGGTCCAGAACGGATATTCCCTGGATTCGGATGCGGAGAAGATCCAGAACGCCATCGAGACGAAGGACGGGTATCTGCAGTCCCAGACGGCCCAGATGGAGGTCAGCAGACAGAATCTGGCGCAGTATGAGGAGCAGGTCGCCGCGCTGACCGTGGAGGTTCCGGAGCCGATCCCGTCGGAGAGCACCCTGAAGAACACGATAAAGCAGTGCCAGAGCAGGATCGATTCCATCGGCAACGTGAACCTCCGCGCGATGGAGGATTACGATGCCTGCAAGAGGGAGTACGACCTCCTGATGGAGCAGGTCGACATCCTCAACGGCAGGATCAGGGATCTCGACAATCTCACCGACGACCTGAGCAGCAAGAAGAAAGGTCTGTTCATGGAGGCGTACAACGCCGTCGATGCCAATTTCAAGGCGATATACGCGCAGCTCTCCGGAGGCGGACAGGCGTTCATGGCGCTGGACGATGCCATGGATCCCTTCAGCGGAGGTCTGCAGATCAATGCGAAACCCCGGAACGGGAAGATGCTGAGGCTGGAAGCGCTCTCGGGAGGGGAGAAGTCCCTTACCGCACTGGCGTTCATCTTCGCCATCCAGGAGTATCAGCCTTCGCCGTTCTACGTGCTCGATGAAGTCGACATGTTCCTGGATGCCGTCAACGCGGAGATGGTGGCCAGGAGGGTCAGGGAGAGTTCCGCGAAGACACAGTTCATACAGGTGTCGCTGAGGAAGGTCACGCTTACTCTGGCCGACCACCTGATAGGTGTGACGAGGCCCCCGTCAGGGATCAGCCGCGTCATAATGCAGCCTGACATAGCCGAGGTCTCTAAGTATGAGGAAGAAGCTCTCAGGAGGCAGAAAGAGGAGAGCACGGACAACATCGAGGGATGAAAATGGATGGGAACATGCAGATGGAATCGATGGAACAGCACCTTCTGTTCCACAAGGCGATGGCGGAGGACGAGGAATCCTTCGCCAGGATAAACGGATACCTGGACATCCTGAGGGATGCGGGCGCGGGCGAGAAGCTCAGCGATCCCGTGGACGAGTCCATCAGGGCCGTGTTCAGCCTCGTACTGGAGAAAGGCCTCGATCCGTGGGCCATCGACCTGGAACAGTTCGCGAAGATGTACTCCGAGAAGGTCTCCTCCGACAGGTTCGACATGATCGTGGCGGGAAGGCTCCTCCTTATGGCATGGAAGATCCTGAACCTCCAGTCCGAGAGGACCCGCATGACCGCCGAGCCCCCCGCGGAGATAGAGGCCGTCGACGAGTCCGATTTCGATTTCCTCGAGGAGGATCCGATGGTCGTCCCCGAAGTGTCGTTCCGCAGGGTATACGCCAGGGACGAGCCCCGTCCCATCACCATGATGGATCTCCTCGACGCATTCGAGGAGGCCAAGAGGGAGGCCGAGATCGCGGAGGCCAGGGAATCCGCCAGGGTCAAACTCAGGGAGAAGCCTGCGAAGAAGTTCGACAACAAGGCCCACCGCGAGGACGACGAGAAGACCGTCGCCGCCGTCTACGAGAGGATCCGCGGGATGGGAATGGGACCTATGCCAATCACCGAGTTCTACTCCTCCTCCGAAGAAGACAACATAACCGTGTTCGTATCGGTCCTCCACCTGGTGAGGAACGGTCTCCTCGACGTGTTCCAGACGGAGCTCCCGTACGGGGAGATCACCGTTCAGATAAAGGTGCCGGAGACCTCCGTCCCGGTCGAGGCCGCGGCGGTGAACTGAGTTGGAAGACAAGACGATGGTCGAGGCGGCCCTCTTCGCGGCGACCGCCCCCCTCAGGGTGGAGGACATCGTCGGAAGGACGGGCCTCGACGAAGCATCCGTCAGATATGCGCTCAAGGACCTCCGCATGGAGTACGACCTCCGCGGGAGCGCCATCGTCATCTCCAACGCCGGCGGCGCCTACAGGATGGTCCTGAGGCCCGACTGCCAGAAATTCACCGGCGCATTCGCGAGGCCGGAGATGCCCGGAGGGGTCATGCGCACCCTGAGCACCATCGCCTACAACCAGCCGGTCCTCCAGTCCAAACTGGTGAAGGTCCGCGGCCCCCGCGCGTACGAGGACGTCCATATCCTCAGGGAGAAGGGACTCGTATCCGCCAAATCCGTGGGACAGACCGTGGAGCTGACCACCACTCCGAAGTTCGCCGAACAGTTCGGGATCGGCAGCAACAGCAAGGCCGCGATAAGGAAATGGATCGAGGACAACGCCTCCAACATGAGGCAGGCCGACGGGGAGGAGACTGCTCCTCCGGATCCCAACGATTCCTGACGGTCCCTCCTTCGCAACAATATATTATAATAAAGAAGGGTACGGGTTAACCGATAGATATGACCATGCCGCAGGCTCTGCTCGAGAAGTCAGTAGGAAAACGCGTTTCGCTTCTTCTCAAAGACGGAAGGACCATGGAAGGAAAGCTCGCCGGTTTCGACGACCTCATGAACATGTCCCTCGAGGAGACGGTCGAGACCGTCCCCGGTGCCGAGGAGAGGAGACTCGGAACGGTCGTCCTCCGCGGCAACAACGTCGTGAGCATCTCGATCCTCTGAATCAATCATCCGAGGACGGCTCATGTCCCTTTTGGACAGGATAAACAGGATATCGGACAATGCGGGCGCCCGTAAGGCATGGTTCGGGCTGGTAGTAGCCGTATTCGTCTGTATCATCGTCATCCCGTCCGTATATGTGGTGACCCAGATCTTCGCCGACTGGGACGGCGTCAGCGCCGTCCTCTCCGATCCCGGCAAGATGTCCGTCATCTGGAGGGCGGTCGGGGTGTCGTTCGCCCTGGCGTTCGTCGTGACGGTGTTCGACATCATCGTCGGACTCCCGATGGCGTGGATCATGGTCAGGAAGGATTTCAAGGGGAAGAACATCCTCGACACCCTTCTGGATATGCCCCTGGCGTTCCCGACCGCCGTCCTGGGTCTTTCGGTCCTCATGTTCTGGGGCGCACCCGACGGAGTCGATATCCCGGGGCTCGGCCTGCATCTCTCCACCTTCTCGATGCTGGTCCTCCTGCACATCATCTTCACCTATCCTTACATGGTCAGGTCCCTGTCGGGCATCCTCGAACAGATCGAACCCAACTATGAGACCGCGGCCATGACCCTGGGCGCCAGCAGGTGGACTGCGGTCAGGACCATCACGCTCCCGCTGTTCAGAGCGGGACTCGTTACGGGTTTCATCCTCTGTTTCGCCAGATCGCTGTCGGAGACCGGGGGGACGCAGATCGCCCTGACGATCCTGGGCGTCGAGACCACCTATTTCACGGGACCCACGTACATCGCCGAGAGCAAGGCCGGTCTCGCCTCCAACGAGGCCACTCCCGAGATGATCCTCATCAGCACGATCATGATACTGTTCGCCCTCCTGCTCCTGGTGGCCGCAAGGTATATCATCACCAAGATGGGCGTCAGATCGGAGAAGGTGTGGCCGGAACTCGGCAGGAAACTCAGCCACGGGGCGGCGCCGGTTGCCAAGGATGCCCTCGCCGTACTGGTGCTGGCACTGTTCGTTCTGATACCCTCGTTCTATATCTTCATGTATCTCGCCGATCCCGGAAGCATCGACGTGGGAACGCTCCTGTCCACGACCGGCAGTTCGTTCCTCATCGCAGGGGTGGCGGTGATGTTCGATATCATATTCGGGATCCCCGTGGCCATCTACATCGCAAGGCACAAGGACGATCCCAAGGCGAAGGTCCTCGACAATCTGGTCAATGTACCCCTCATCGTCCCGACCACGGCATTGGGGGTGTCGCTGGCGCTGTTCTGGTCGGCTGCCACCGCCGACTTCCTGCCGGCGATGGTCCTGGTCATACTGGGACACATCTCGTTCACCTATCCGCTCATAGTCAGGAACATCACGGGCGCCATCGAGGAGGTGGACCCGTCCTACGAGGAGACGGCCATGACGCTGGGGGCGAAACCGTTCCAGGCGTTCTACAAGATCCTGCTGCCGGTGATCAAGACGTCGGTCATCGCCGGCGCCATCCTCGCATTCACCAGGAGTCTCGGGGAGACCGGTGCGACGCAGGCCATCGCCGGGAACCTGGTGGATACCGTACCCATCTACATCGTCAACCTCGTCAAGGGGGACCAGTATCCTGAGGCGGCCATGGCGTCCATAATCCTGATCGCCATCTGTTTCGTCCTCATGATGGCGGTCAGATACCTCACCCACGGAGGAGGTCCCAGACGTGACTGAGATCAGACTCGAGAACATCCGCAAGGAATTCAGCGGCGGGATCAAGGCGTCCGACGGCCTCGACCTGACGGTGAACGACGGGGAGTACCTCTGTCTCCTGGGGCCCACGGGCGCCGGGAAGACCACCGCCCTGAGGATGATATGCGGACTCACCGAACCGGATTCGGGAAGGATCCTGTTCGACGGGGAGGACATATCCGGCACGCCCATCAGCGAGAGGAGGACCACCATGCTGTCCCAGAAGTATGCCCTCTTCCCCAACATGGACGTCTACGGGAACGTGGTCTTCGCACCCGTCATCAAGAAATGGAGCGAGGACGAGACCAAATCCCTCGCCACGTCCATGATCGACATGGTCCATATGGGCAAGAAGGTCCGCAGCATGCCGGGCGAGCTGTCCGGGGGGCAGCAGCAGCGTACGGCCCTCGCGAGGGCCCTCGCCTCCGATTCCAAGGTCCTTCTCCTGGACGAACCCCTCAGGGCGCTGGATGCCCGTCTGAGGATAGAACTCAGGAAGGAACTCAAATCCATGGTCAAGGAGATGGGTCTCACCTCCATCCACGTCACCCACGATCAGGACGAGGCTATGGAGGTGGCCGACCGCATAGCCATCATCCGTAAGGGGAGGATCATACAGGTGGGTTCCCCGCAGGACGTGTTCCAGAATCCCGCGACCCCGTTCGTCGCGAACTTCCTCGGAAGGTCCAATGTATTCTCCGGGAAGTACGTCGGAGGGAATTCCGAATATTCCGAGGTGGAGATCGCTCCCGGGATCGCCGTGAAGACGAGGCCCATCGACATGGAGCCGGGGGACGAGGCGGTCGTAGCCGTGAAGGTGGGGGCCACCGTCCCGGAGCTCATAGGCGTCAAGGAGGATGTACAGGACAAACACCTCCCGAAGGTCCTTCCGGACGGATATTTCGGAGGGACCGTGGAGAGAGTGGTGTACGAGGGCGCCACCATAACCGTGGAGATCTCGGTGGAAGGACTGGGGATCGTAACATCCCAGAGATCTTCCAGGAGATACGAGGCATACAAACCCGGGATGCAGGTATCCGTCACATGGCAGCCGCAGAAGGCGTCGGTGTTCAGGATGCCCGAGAACGGTCTCGAGGATGAAATGAGGCTTGATTGACATGGCGAAGATAAAACTCGAGCATATTTCGATGAGATTCGGGGATTTCTATGCCGTGAGGGACATAAACCTGGATGTGGAGGAGGGGGAGTACATCACCATCCTCGGTCCGTCCGGATGCGGGAAGACCAGTCTCATACGTATCATCTCCGGGATATGGACGCCTACCGAAGGGAAGGTGTACATCGACGGCGAGGACGTCACCGGCGTCCCGCTGGAGGACAGGGATGTGGGATACGTGTTCCAGAACATCGCCCTGTTCCCGAACATGAACAACATCAAGAACGCGGAATACGGGCCGAGGGTGCGCGCGAAGTCTCCGGAGGAAGGGGAGGAGACCGCAAGGAAGTACCTCCAGCTGGTGAATATGCTGGACAGAGCCGAGATGTTCCCCTTCGAGCTTTCGGGCGGCGAGCAGCAGAAGGTCGCGATCGCCAGGGCGCTGTCGTCGGGTTCCAAGATAATCATGCTGGACGAGCCCCTTTCCGCATTGGATGCCAGGGTCCGTACGGAGCTCAGGTACGAGATCCGCAGGATAGTGAAGGAACTCGGGATAACGGTCCTTCATGTCACCCATGACCAGGAAGAGGCCATGTCCGTCTCGGACAGGATCGTGCTGATGAAGGCCGGTACGGTCCATGATGTCGGGACCCCCATGGGAATGTACAGGGAACCCCAGAGCATCTTCGCCGCCTACTTCATAGGCGAGACGAATCTGCTCGAGGGGTATGTGGACGGACGCACCAAGAACGGGTGGACGAAGGTCCGCCTCAGGGGCGGGAAGTCCGTCAAGGCCGAGAAGACGGAATTCGCCAGCGGCGATCCCGTCGTGATATCGGTGAGACCTGAGAATGTGTACACCGCGGACGACGGCATACGTGCCAGGGTCACCGCGGTGGTGTATATGGGAACGTATTGGAGGGTGAGGACGGTCGCGGAGACCGAGGATTACGTGGATTACAACGTATCCGACAACCTCGTCCCTCCGAAGGTAGGGGAAACGGTCACCTTCGTATTCAACAAGAGTATGACCCAGGTGTTCGAAAAACCCAAAGAAGGATTGACGGAGGCGATAAGCCTTGAGTGACAAGGGAATTCTCGATTGGTTCGGTAAGAGGAAGGAAAGCACCGTCGCCATGGGTGCCAGAGGGCACGTGGTGACCGTGCGCGACACTGTGTCGGAACTGAAGAACGCATTGGACTGCATGGTTAAGGGGGATGCGGCGGCAGCCGCCAAATGCATGGAAAGGCTCATACTGTTCGAGGAGGAGGCGGACCGTACGGAGGACAGACTCTGCGCGGAGATCAGCAGAGGGGAGCTCTCCGTCCAGGAGAGGGAGAACCTTATAAGGTTCGTGAGGAAGACCGACGATATCGCCAACTGGGCCAAGGAAGGGTCGATATTCCTTCAGCTTCTGAACGAGACCGGCGCAGACGTCCCCAAAGACATATGGTCCGATCTGGCACATATGGCGGAGGAACTCATCGAGGAGGTCAAATTCCTCGGTGTCGCCATAGAGCACATCAACGTCGACCCGAAGAAGGTGTACGGGGAGATCGAGTCCCTCAACGACCAGGAGCGCATAATCGACGGGCTCTACTTCGCATGCATAAAGCACGCCCACCTGTCCTCCATGGATCCGAAGGGCGTGTATCTGGTCGACGAGCTCGTCGAGGCCATAGAGATGGCCGCGGACAGCGGGAAGGCCTGCGGGGATGCGATAAACATCATGCTGATGTCCAGAGGCGTGTGACAATGGGAAAGATGTTCGGGACCAACGGGGTCCGCGGTGTGGTGAATAAGGACATGAATGTCGGGCTCGCCCTGCAGATGGGGAAGGCCGTCGGTTCGGTCTTCCCGGGTACGGTGGCGGTGGCCGTCGACACCCGTGTGTCGGCGGATATGCTCAGGGCCGCCGTATCCTCCGGACTCATGGCGGTCGGCTGCGACGTGGAGTTCCTGGGAGCGGTCCCGACTCCGGCCCTCCAGTATTATGTGAAGACCCACCAGGGTTCCGTGTCCTGCGGGATAATGATCACCGCATCCCACAACCCTCCCGAATTCAACGGCATAAAGGTCATCGCACCCGACGGGACGGAGGCTTCCAAGGAGCAGGAAGCCGCCGTCGAGGCGAAGTACGACGAGACCATCCCCGAGGCCGCATGGAGCGAGGTCGGGGAATACAGATGCGTTTCCGGTGCGGACGATGCATACGTGGATGCCGTCATCTCCAAACTGGATGTCGGCGCCATAAGGAACGCACACCTCACCGTCGTACTCGACTGTGCCAACGGTGCCGCTTTCCGCACCTCCCCCCTTCTGCTGAAGAAGCTGGGTGTCAGAGCGGTCACTATCAACGGAAATCCCCAGGGGGAATTCCCCGGGCACCCCAGCGAGCCTACCGCGGACAATCTCGCGGATCTCTGCAAACTGGTCGCGGACATCGGCGCCGATCTCGGTATCGCGCATGACGGGGATGCGGACCGCTGTGTCTTCACGGACGGCCGCGGAACGTATGTGCCAGGCGATAAAACTCTGGCGATCCTCGCCAAGGGGATAGTGGAGGCGAACGGCGGAGGGACCGTCGTGACCCCCGTTGCGACATCGTCCGTGGTGGACGATGTCGTGAAGGCCGCAGGCGGAGAAGTGGTCCGCACGGCGGTCGGTTCGCCCGTAGTGGCGAGGAAGATGATGGATGACGGCGGAGTGTTCGGAGGGGAGGAGAACGGAGGTCTCATATTCCCCGACCACCAGTACTGCAGGGACGGTGCGATGGCCATCGGCAGAATGCTCGAGTGCATCATCAGGAACGGGCCTCTGGAGACCCAGCTGGCGGAGCTTCCGGTGTATTACACCGAGAAGAGGAAGATTGTCTGCCCCAACGACCGTAAGTCCGCCCTTATGGAGTACATGGGCAGCCATGCGGACATGTCGCTGAAGAAGGATACCACGGACGGACTGAAACTCATCGCCGGGGATTTCTGGATGCTTGCGAGGCCTTCCGGTACCGAACCCATATTCAGGATTTACGTCGAATCCAAGAACAAGGAGAGGGCTGCGGAGATCGCCGGCGAATACCAGGAGATGGCGGAGTCCTTCCTCTCCCACTGAAACTTCAAACGGGGCATCCGGACGGATGTCCCAGATCTTATTTCCGCCGTTGCGGCGGACTCATTCCCTGAGGTTTTTTCCGAGTACGGCGAGGGCTTCGTTGATGAGCCTTGCGCCGAGTACCGACGTGATTCCGGAAGGATCCGCAGGGGGACATATCTCCATAACATCGAATCCGGCGAGACGGTCTCCGATGAGGTTTATGGCCTTCTTCACGTCATAAGGCAGGAGTCCGAAAGGTTCCGGGGTGCCGGTGCCGGGTGCGTATGCGGGGTCGATGCCGTCTATGTCCACGGAAAGATAGACTCTGTCGGCCTTGAATCCGTCCAGGGCCTTCTTCACGGCCCATTCTATCCCATGGTCGAATATCTCGAAGGAGGACACGTGGGGGATGACGTCATCTCTCTCCAGTTCCTCTCTCCCGATGGCCCTGACGCCGAGTGCGCAGCAGTTCTCGATGCCGATGTGGTCGGCGGCCCTCCTGGTCACGCATGCGTGGCTGTTCGGGGTGCCCATGTACTCGTCCCTGGAGTCGAGATGCGCATCGATGGTCATCAGTGCGACGCCGTTCTTCTCGAACGACTGGATGACAGGGATGGTGGCGGAATGCTCCCCTCCGATGACGATGGGGAATTTCCCTTCCCTTACGCAGGGACCCACCGCGAACTTTACCTCCTCGATCATATCCTCGGGGAGGATGAAATCGTCGCAGTTCCCGTAATCGCAGACCACGGGCTGATTCTGGTCGAGCCCGTGCTCGAAATGAAACTCTTCAAAATTGTAAGATGCCCGCCTCACGGCGGTCGGAGCCTCGCGGGCTCCGGCCTTGAAGCTGGCAGTGTGGTCGTACGGGACCCCGAAGATCACGGCATCCGCGTCGTTGTATTCCGCGTCCGCATCCGCGTAGGTCAGTCCGTACGCCATTGTATCTCTGCCTCACATCAGTTTCATTCTGTCCATCGCGACGATGTACAGAATTTCGGCCCCGTCCGTCAGGACACTCTCGTGATCCTCGTTGATGGGCATGGTGAAAGTCTCGAAGGTCTCGAGGTCCATGATCTGGATCTCGTTGCTGGACTCGTCGATGGAGATGACCTGTCCCTTCCTCTTGTCGATGACGGGGACCTGGACTTTTGCGCTCACAGGGGCGTTGATGGATTTCTTGGCGCCGGTGAAAATGTCGACGGCCTCGATGCTTGCCTTGGCGGATCCGTGTTTTCCGGGCTTGGAGGTGGTGATCGAAACGATCTTGCAAGGGCATTCGTCGATGTTCACGTACCTTCCGATTTTGAGCTCCCTGAGCTCCTTCATCTCCCACTCTGCCATAATAATACCTTCTTTGTGTACGACGCATCAGAGTATCCGCTTGTTCTTCTCTCTCCCGTACTGGGGTTCCGAAACTATGCAGTACTGACGCATGGTAATCGGATTCCCCATAGGCCGTTAAAATATATACTTATTGACGTTTTTCAGCGGTTTTTCCGCGGGGCCTGGAGTTCTTCCCATGCCCGTATCCTTTCTTTCCGCGGGGCCCGTTTTTCTTCGTCTGGGTCTTTTTCTTCGGAGGGTCGGGGTAGCGTCTTTTTATGTCCGCGATGCGGGCTTTGATCTCGGCATTCAGTCTGTCCCCGCAGAATTCCCCTCCGTATCCGTCCACTTTGGCGGCGATGAGGATCTTCCCTGCGAGGGCGCGGGCGATGTTGCCTCTCTGCCAATAGGGTGCCTTCCTGAGGTCCGGGTACTGGTATATCACGCCGTGTTTCGGGGGATTCTTGCCGGAGCGGAGATGCCTGAACATGGCCTTCTCGGCGCCCAGGAGCTGTACGGTGGACGAGGGCAGGGATGCCAGCCTCTCCAGTCCTCCGGCCAGGGAGATGAGCCTCGCGGACAGGGGTCCGCCGAGGATCGCGCACATGTTGGGGCACATCTGTTCCACGAGGGACGTGATGTAGTCCTCCACGTCCTTCCTGTCGTCGTAGATCCTGCAGAGAGTGTCGGCGAGGTTCTGTACCGCACGCATGTCCTCCGGGTCGAAATCGGAACCCATGGACTGCAGGTCGAGACCCAGTTCGTCGATTATCCCCTCCCTGTCGCCGTGCTTCGCGATGAGGAGGGCGTATCTGTCGTCCTTGGCGAGGTCCGCGAGTTCGGGGAAATGCATCCCGTACCATTCGTGGAGCCTTTCGCTCATGAGGTTGGATACCTCTATAAGGTCGTCGAGATCCCTTATAGCCTGTACGAGGCTCTTGTCCCTGGAGATGGGTTCGGAGGTCCTGAGCTTCCCGAGTCTCAGCATGACCTCGTGCATGAACGCATCGTCGAACCCGTAGTCGGACGCCTTTATGAAGGACGAATCGTAGAGCTCCGGTCTTCCGAGTTCCGACTGCCTGCGGTCTCCCACCGACAGTCTGGCTCTTCCCTCCGCCAGTTCCTTCTCCTCGGGGAGGATCGCTCCCCTCTGTATCTCCGCCAGCTTCTCCGCGGCTGCATCCGCGTCGTGCGGCATGAGGCGTTTGTCCATCACGCGGTTCGACTTGTCGTCGACGAGGAAGACCCCGAACCATTTCGTGACAAGTATGGCCATATCACCTCATCTCCCTGAGTTTCGCGATCTCGTCCGCGGGGAGTTCCGCCGCATCGCCCGCCAGGATCTGCAGGTGCGCCTGGAATTCCAGTTCCTCCATCCTGTTGAACGCTTCCTCCAGGGTGCGGCCCTGGGTGATCGCGCCGTGTTTCGCCATGAGCATGGCCGGCGCATCGGAGTACTCCATGACCGCATCCACGAGCTCCTTGGATCCGGGGGTCTCGTATCTCACCGTGGGCACGCGGTCCAGCAGGAGGACTCCCTCGGGGGTCAGGCAGCTTTTGATATCCTCCCCTTTCACCGCCAGTGCGAGGCAGTAGAGGGGGTGGCAGTGGACGACGGCGTTGATTTCGGGATTCGCCTTGTAGAGTCCGATGTGGAACAGGTGTTCGATGCTGGGTTTCCCTCCGGAGATGACGTTCCCGTCCAGATCCATCTTCACCATATCGTCTCCTCCGACCATGCCCTTGTTCACCCCGCTGGGGGTGATGAGGATGGTGTTTCCGTCGATGCGGACGCTCATGTTCCCTCCGGCAGATACGGTGAGGTGTCTGTCATAGAGGAGGTGGCAGCACTCCGCGAGTCTCTTTCTGGCGTACTCCTCGACGGTCATTCCTTCATCTCCGAGATCTCGGACGGTCTGAAGATCCCTTTCTCGGTGATGAATCCGGTGACGAGTTCCGCGGGGGTGACGTCGAAGGCGGGATTCAGGGCTTTGGATCCGATGGGCGCGATCCTCATGCCGTTCACTTCGGTGACTTCGGTCTCTGACCTCTGTTCGATGACGATGTCCTTTCCCGTGAGGGTACTGAAATCGAAGGTGGATACGGGTGCGGCGACGTAGAAGGGAATGCCGAACCTCTTGGCGCAGATGGCCTTGTCGAAGGTCCCGATCTTGTTGGCGAAATCCCCGTTGGCGGCGATCCTGTCGGCGCCGACGATGATCATGTCGACTCCCTGGCTCATGTAATATGCGGATGCGCCGTCGGGGATTATGGCATGGTCGATGCCCTCCTGGTTGAGTTCCCATGCGGTGAGCTGCATGCCCTGCAGACGGGGACGGGTCTCGGATGCGTAGACGAAGAACTTCTTTCCGGCGTCGTGGGCGTTCCTCATGGGCGCGAGGGCGGTTCCGACGTCGACGGTGGCGAGGGCGCCGGCGTTGCAGTGGGTCATGAGTTTCATTCCGTCCTTTATGAGGGCGCCGCCGTATTCCCCGATGGCGCGGCATTTGGAGACGGTCATGTCGGCGTATGCATCGGCCGCCTCCACGGGGTCCGCGCCGTCCCTGAGCTTCCCGTACATCCAGTCGGTGGCGTAGAACAGGTCGTATGCGGTGGGTCTTGCGGCCTTTATGTGTTCCGCCGCCTCGTCCAGATCCTCGCCTTTCAGGCCGGCGAGGCACATCGCATATGCGGCGCTGGCACCTATGCAGGGGGCGCCCCTGGTCGTCATGTTCCTGATCGCCTCGGCCACGCCGCGGTAGTCGTCGAAATCCGTTATGACGAGTTCCAGAGGGAGTTTCCTCTGGTCGATCATCCTGACCTTTCCGTTCTCGAACCAGACCGCTTTGATATCCGCCGTGCTTCCGTCCTTCATTCTGGCTTTCATGGGATCCGCCTTTCAATCGGGCTCTCATACTGCGGGAAGGGCTATAAAATATGCGCGCGGAGTCAGTATTCAGGCGCGAATGTGAGGAGGGCCCCGTTGCCGAGGGCCTCCGCCGAAACGAGTCTGAGCTTTATCCCGTCGGGTGCTACCCATCCGTCGCCGTCCGCGGGCGTCGGCGAGGTCCTCCCGCCGATGACGAGTCCTCCGACGAATACGGTGTATCTGTCCACCAGTTTCTCCCTGAAGAACGAGGCTATGACCTCGCCCCCTCCCTCGACCATGACGTTCTCGATGCCGAGTTCGCGGGCCAGGAGATGCATCGCGACCGGGAGGTCGATCTTCCCGTTCTCGCCGCATCTTACGACGGTCGCTCTGAGTCCCCAGTTCCTGGTGCAGGATTTGGATGTGATTACGACCGTATGTGCCAGATCGTCGAATACGCGTGCGTTCTCCGGTATGCGTCCGTTGGAATCGAGGACTATGCGCACGGGATTCTCGTCTGGAGAGAGTCCCTTGACGGTGAGGTGCGGGTCGTCGGATATGACGGTGCCGACCCCTACGAGGATCGCATCGTACTTCCGGCGCATCTCCTTGACGCGGGCCTTGTCCTCCTCCGATGATATCCTGACCTGTTTCCTGTCGGGACCCGCCAGTTTCCCGTCGGCGGACATGGCGCAGTTCACGTGGATGAAGGGTTTCATCAGTCCGGTCATCTGCTTTCACCAGGGTTGACCGAGAAGTGGTACCCGTCATCTTTCCTCTCGACGCCGAAGCGGACGTCGAGGAATGATTCCAGAGTATCCATCTGGCTCAGCAGATGTTTGCTGATGCGGGATACGGTGAAACAGCTCTTCCCCTCGGCCATGGCCATGTAAGGGAGCAGCTGGTCGGCGGTGTGTATGTCCACCGTGGATCCGGCGGACATCTCCTGAAGGAGGTCGCTGGCCGCATCGAGTCCGGACTGCTGGGGACTGTGGCCTTTGCTGGACAGCACGTTGCTCGAGAGTATGCCGTTCTCGTATTCCGCGACGAGGACCATGCCGGCGCCGCGGGAGGCACCCTCGGTCCTCTGGAATTCTATGTCGATGTCGTAGCGGGGTTCGAAGACCTTCCTGCACGAATCCATCATCTCCGCCGCGATCTTGTCCGAGAGATGCTGTATGAAGCAGAGTCCGTGCAGTTTCTTCAAATGACCCAGCTTATCGAGAGCGAGGGGTTTTATCTTCCCGATGGGGTCGAGTTTCAGTTTCACGCGGCCTCCGCCGATGGGGTAGAATCCCCTCTCGACGATCTCGAGTTCCGCATCTATCCCCATCCTCTTCATCAGGGGGAAGAGGACCATCGGGTATGTGTCCACGGGGGGAGCCCACATGACGTTCGTCCCGCCGATGAGATCGAGGGTGAACGGGGACGTGTAGTTCCTGGCCGCAAGCATGGTGGCCTGTATGACGAGGCTGATGCTCCCAGCGGAACCGATGTCCATGGATATGTCGCTCTTGTGGTCGTGTCCCGGCTCGATGAGGAGTTCCGAGGATCCGATGTAATTCCCGGTCACTTTGGATCCGGTCATCGCCGCAACGGCGTTCACGGCCGTCGTGTGCTGTTTCGACAGGCCGTTGGTCGGGCGGTTCTCCCTGATCCGGGTGAGACGGGTCGTAGTGCCGGTGAGCGTAGCCAAGGCTATGGATGTGCGGACCATCTGTCCTCCTCCTTCGCCTCTAGAACTGTCTATCTCCAGCACCATGGATTCCTCCGTACGTCCTGCCTTTATTTTATCTTATGGAAAATCGTGTGCGCGAAGGTTGGATTCATGAAGAAACCATATGAATGTGCCAGACGCGGCAATGTGCGGAAAACGAGTGGTGCGGCTGCCGGGATTCGAACCCGGGTCAAAGGCTTGGGAAGCCATCGTCATAACCACTGGACTACAGCCGCTTGGATTAACCGTACACGTCCCACATATTTTTAGATTAAGGTCTGAAACGGTTTTCAGACCACGGTTCTTTTATATTCCCTCCACTTTCAAGGGCCAGAAGGACCCGTGGTCTAGTGGTTATGACGTCGCCCTTACAAGGCGGAGGTCGCCGGTTCGAGCCCGGCCGGGTCCACCATCTTTTGTGTTTCAGCGGCATCCGTCCGGTCCGCAGGTCATGCCTTTCTCCGTATCCTGGGACTCTTCTTCGTTGTATGCGTCGGACAGGATCTTCACGAGTCTCTCCGTGTCCACTGCACCCGGTATGCCGTATTTCCCGTTGATCACGAAGAACGGCACGGCGCTTATGCCGAGATGCCGGGCGGCGGTCTCGTCGGTTCTGACCGCATCGGCGTACATGTCGCCGTCCAGAAGTTCTTCGGTCTCCCCGCGGCCGAGCCCCATCTCTTCCGCCAGGGAGAGGAGGACGGAACGGTCGGAGAGGGTCAGATTCTCGGAGAAGAACGCGCGGTACATCCGCTCCACGAACGCATCCCCGAGGGCTCTTCCCTTCGACTGTGCCAGCTTGGTGAGTCTGAGTGCATCGAAGGTGTTGCAGTTGTGGGCCGTGTCATAATTGAAGTCGAGTCCTTCGGCCCTTCCCATGGCGCAGATCCTGCCCACCTGCGCCTCCGCCTGTTCCATGGTCATCCCGTAATGGTGGGAGAACCCCTCGACCATGTTGCGTTCTGATCTGGGGCGGGCGGCGGGGTTGAGTTCGAACGCCCTGAAATCAAGACGGCATTCCCCTCTTATCCCCAGCTCGTCCAGTGCTTTCTTCATCCGAGTCTCGGCTATGTAGCAGAACGGGCAGACGAAATCGGACCAATATGCGATGATCATGTCGTATCTCCGTTGACGGCGGGGATACGGTGTCCGCCCGATAAATCCGTTTATGTCCGTTCGCTGCCGAATAAAGGTTCGCTCCGGAGTTCTGGTACGTCTTCTCTCGCATCGGATTGGCCGATACTCTTTCCGGATATGGGAGGTATGCTGTTCACAGCCTCCATCACCTCGGAGAAGGGCACTCCCAGTTTCAGGGAGATCGGGAGAGGCTCCATTCCGTTTTCGTAGAGTTCCAGGATCTTCGCTTTTTCCTCGGAGATGTCGCGGAGTTCTGCAATGGCGGCGGAGCGGTCCGCGGAGTGTTCGTCCTCGGACATGATCGTCATGGCCAGCATGGAGAGTTTCTCGGATACGGAATCGTCCTTGTGGTTCTTTATCGTGAATTCCATGGACAGTTTGTTGTTCCTGCACCACGATGCGAAGTTGACCGAGCCGACCAGGTCTCCGTCGGCATAGAGGTAGGCCATGTTGCGTCCGTTGTCCACGTATGTGAGGGTGAGTCCCTCTCCGTCGCTCCAGATGCGGACGACCTCGCTGATGCCGGATTCCTTCTGGCGGTATTCCTCGAATTTCGTCCTGGGTTTGGAGTCCACGTAGCGGTCGCATGCAGGGCACAGCCCTATACGGCTGTTGGAGCGCAGGGTGCGGGAGAGGCCGCATTTGGGGCACGTATAGGTGATCTTCTCGGTATTCCACATGGAGGAGTGGCATACGGGACAGTATTTCGGCGGGACCGTTCCCCTCTGCACCCATTCCGCCCCGCAGCGGAGACATCTGTCGTTGACTGCCTTCCTGTTCCACCTGGTGGATTTGCAGGAGGGACATCTTATCGGGTCTTTGGAGCGGGGGGCCCATTCGTATCCGCAGCGGCTGCAGCTGTTCATCATTTCCGTTACCTTCCTGTACATCCTAAGTAATTGGATGTATCCTCCAATATCCCATTGTGTATTTCGTATTAAAGTGTTGTTTATGGATTCGGGGTCCGGAGGCCGTTTTCTGTGGATTCGCACGCAGAAAAGATTGATTAAGTATTCGCAGCGGGAATCAGTATGATTTGAGGATCCCCATGATCCTTCCGCATACGAACATCTGATTCCTCTTATGGCCGGTGATCTCTGTGAGGATGCCCTTTTCCGTTCACGAGTTTCCCCGCAGCGGACAGATGCGCGCCGCAGATTCCCGCGACGTCTCTCTTCTTCACGTATGGGTTGGCGAAGAGGGAGTTCGTTAATTGCGTCTGTACAACTAAAGATTTCTTTAATTGCGAAAAACGGGTTTTACGCAATTAATATTTAAACAAACTATGTTTTCCGCCGTAATTTCCCGTCGCAGAGATGTTTTCCGTACTGATTTTCCGTTACGGGAACCGACGTTTTGCAGTTCGGAGACAGAAATTTGAATAAAGCGGCAAGCTTACAATGTCGGTCCTGGTAGCTTTATTGTTCATGTATTGCTACGCTGATTCCAGTACTCAAAACGGAATCCGGATCGAACCTTCCGGATTATTTCACATTCCATCTTCTTTCCGCAGAAATTTTACGGGAACACTCTTTGTCAGCCATACGTTGTTGACCGACTGATAGAACACATAGCCGTCTTTCTGCATTTCATCGGCTGCAACGGTATAAACAACCGGATTTCCGTGGCGCGGCCGACCTTTACGGCAGTATCGTGATCCGCAGTCAAATGTACGTACAACTGCGATTTTGGAACCAGTTCCTGTATGTCGATGGATGCAGTATATTTTTCACCTGTTCCATGGTAGAGGATCTCCGGCGGCGTTTTCTGTTCAAGCCCTACATCCACGGGAACAGAGTGCCCTCGATTGGCACGGATCAGTGTTTTATCCTCATCAAAGGAATAGCGCTGTTTTCCGTCCGTACTGACGATGTTCTCAAGCATGGGCATATCAAACGGCTGTGTTTTCGCGATGCCTGCAATCAGCTCATCCACATTCGCCCAGCCGTGCTCATCGAGGGTTATTCCTATCTTTTCTGGCTTATGGCGAAGGATGAGAGCTATCAATTCATTGGTTTTTGTGACATAACTTTCTCCAATCCATGCGGCTGATCGCCAGGTTTTGAATAGGTGGCGTTAGAGGCCAATTCGTGTTCCATCTGCGGAGGAGTCATTGGCCCGAACGTCTTATGCAACTTAATCCCGCTGCTCACAGTATCGAGAACGGCTTTGGTCGCATCCTGCCGTTTTCTGCCTTTGCATTCTGGGCATTGGAATGTCGCAAGCGTCCCGGTAAGATCCGTCTTTCCTGAAGATATCCGGAAAATCGGCAACCTGCTCTTCACCGTATCTCCATCGGTCCAATTCCGTGAAAGTTGATTTTCAGAGTAACTCGATGACTGCATTATCCAATTTATTTTCATGCATGAAAAAAATTTAAACAATTTACAAAAATTTTTTACATATAAAAAATTTAATAAATCCAAGGGCATGATGTACATATGAAAGAGTATCTGGTACGCAGGGGGTACCTGAAAAAAATCGCCGCAGGCCGCGGTGACTGCGACGTGATCAAAGTGATCACCGGGATCCGTCGCTGCGGGAAATCGGTCCTGATGAAACTGTACCGCGAGGAGCTGATATCCTCCGGTGTTGACGAATCCGATATCTTCTATCTGGATTTTGAGAGCTTTGAGGGCAGGAAGATCAAAACCTCCGAACAGCTGGACGAACTCATCGCACCCAAGATTCCGGAGAACAGAACATATTACATCCTGTTCGACGAGATACAGAATGTCCGCGGATGGGAGCTCACTCTGGCATCTCTGAATTCAAAAGGGAACTGCGATGTGTATGTCACGGGATCCAATTCGGATATGCTTTCTTCAGACCTTGCCACACACATCTCGGGTCGCCATGTGGAGATCAGTGTCCTTCCGCTGTCCCTGAAAGAGTTCGCCGTGAAGAACGGGTATTCCGACGGGGATTCCGCATTCAGGGATTATCTTGAATACGGGGGGCTGCCGGGAGTGGATCCGACGCGCGGTCAGGAGTACTGCTGGGACTATCTTCAGGGCGCATTCAATTCGGTGGTTTTGAAGGATGTCATGAGGCGGGTGGGAGCGGCAGACACCTGCAAGATCCGTGAGACGGCCCATTTCCTTCAGTCGAATATCGGCAATATCACCAACGACGACAATATCGCCAGGGGTCTGGATCTGGGGGGTGCGACGGTCGGCAGATATCTCAGATCGATGACGGAGGCATTCCTGTTCTACAAATGTCCCAGATATGATATGGTGGGCAGAAAGCTGCTGAAGACCAGCGGGAAATATTACGTCTCGGACCTCGGGATGAGGAATGCGGAACTGGGTCTCTCCGCAGGCGATGATATCAGCCGCCCCATTGAGAATATCGTATTTCTGGAATTAATCAGGAGAGGGTACGACGTCAGGGTCGGAAGCTATCGCGATTCCGAGATAGATTTCATTGCGAAGAGACACGGGAAGGTGGAGTACTATCAGGTGTGCCAGACGGTTCTGGCCGAGGAGACCGCGGATAGGGAGATGGCCCCGTTTTCCAAGACGCGGGACAACCGTCCGAAGATGATCCTCACCCTTGACAGATTCGGACTCGGGGACCGCGAAGGCGTGCTTATCATCAATCTGGTGGATTGGCTGATGGAATCGGAACTGTGAGAACGATCCGAGGCCGAACGGTCGGAAGACGGCCGTCCGGATCCGAAAGGCCGTATCAGACCGGGAATACGGTGAACTTCCTTTGCGGAAAGAGATCATGGACAGCAGGCGTTACGTAAATCTTTATGAAAATCAGACGGAATCAAAGGTATGCGCAAGCGAATTCAATGCAATAAGATGGTGGACCCAGCCGGATTTGAACCGGCGACCTCCGCCGTGTGAAGGCGACGT
>CAZHJV010000015.1:0-28252 GCA_964533525.1 uncultured Methanomassiliicoccales archaeon
TCAGGTCTTTTCATCTCCCGTTAAGGGTACTTTTCAGATTTCGCTCACGCTACTACTGCACTATCGGACTAGAGTAATATTTAGAATTGGAGGCAAATGTCCCCCATCTTCACGCGAGATATCCAACTCACGCTACTCCGGACATCCATCAATCTCCGTACAGGCCTTCTTCTAAGGGGCTATCACCCTCTATGGCATGTCTTTCCAGACAATTTCGAATATCCCTGCCCAAGGAGTAAATGGGTCCACACCACATCTCCCAATACTTTCATATTGGGATTCAGTTTGTTCTATACCGCGTTCGATCGCCTTTACTAACGGTATCTCGGTTGATTTCTTTTCCTGCGGGTACTAAGATGCTTCAATCCCCCGCGTTCCCTGTCATTACTGACAATTCCGAAGAATAGGAAGTCCCATTAGGTGATCGTCGGATCATAGGCTTCTTGCACCTTCCCGACGCTTATCGCAGCTTGACACGACCTTCATCAGCACTCTAGCCGAACCATCCCCCATACGGCGTAGCACGCCGCTGGCGTATGATCTAGCACACGTCCAGGTTACGTATGATCGGTTGTCATCAGGCTTTATTCCGCTCTCTCTTCCTGTACGGAGCCCTCGACCACTTCCCCGCGTGAGTGCTTCTCACCGGGTGCATGACAATGAGTCGGGTTCGCGCCCAACTCAGCAAAAGTCCCAGATGCTTAGGTTATATTTAAACCTTCGTATCTGGCAACTTTCCGCCTTGTTTGGCAGCGTTCCTTTCCTCGATAATTCACAGGTAATTCCCGTGTATCACACGATGCTACACATCGCGCAATACCCTCTACACACAAGTCATATAAATAATTATCGTAGAGAGTACTGCCTTACGGAGTAAAAACAGTGAAAATCAATCCGGGAATGAGCTTTTTCAGGCAAATGATGTCCGGATAATAGAGAGACATGCGATCTTCCGCATGCACCCGGCGGCCGAGAAGCCTCGAAATAACCGCCGTTTCCGTGGTTCCGTCCGCTTTCCAGCAGCCGTTTTCGGAAGAAGTGTCCGTGGAAATGAGGATCGGAAGCCTCAGGAGAAGCTTTTCCTGGTCCGTGCAGACGGATTCGAGATACTCTATGCCCGTTCTGTCGAACGAAACCGTCTCTCCGCTGCGCGTAATATACGTGTCGCCGCCGTTCTCCAGATAATCCATCAGGGAACGGCGCTGCACCGGAAGATTGCTGTTCATCCCGGCGAGCATTCTCTCGATGTTGCGCGGATCGTCCTCTATTCCGAATGTCATTCCGTTCCGATATTATATTAATTATATTAAAAGAAGAATATTAAAGAAACAGAGGGCCGTTCCTCCGGACAGCGGATTCCCGCCGAAACGGGATATTTCCGCGAAAACAGATCCCGCCCGGGAACGGCGGGCGGCATCCGGAAACCTGCTGTCAGCGCCCTTTCCTGTATTTCAGCCCGTCCCTGAGCTCGGCACGCAATCCGCGGATGGCTTTTCTCTCGGCCCTGCGCTCGGCCTTCTTGGCATCCAATTCCGCAATTCCGCTCTCATCGAGGATTCCCAGAGTTCTGCTGTCCGCCAGAGCCGATATTTCTGCAGAGAGGCTGTCGACTCTGTCGAGTCTCGCACCGATCTCCGAATAGTACTCGCGCTTGTACTCCGCTATGTCTGCCGGCCGGAAAACGGGCTTTGCGGGAACCTCGGCAGAAGTCTGCCGGCATGCATCTTATCCGTCATCTTCATCTTCGATCTCGTCCAAGAGCGACCTGTGGCGGGAACCTCCTATCGGAACCTCCTCGGAGACCGGTGCCCTCATCTTGCGGTAGAAGGAAAACACCCCGACGGCGAGGAAGAACACTATCAATCCGACCTCCACCGTGCGGAGAAGCGTATCGTCCTGCTCTATGTCGGCAGGATTTATCGGCTCCGGATTGTAATCGGACCATGAATCCATAACTCCGTCTAAGTCACTGTCGGCGTATACCTTGATCCCGCTCAGATCCACATTGAAGAACGCATCCTCGAATGTGGAGAAGAACATACAGTGGACCTCCAGTTCCGTTATATTACTGCAATTGCCGAACGCATATGCCCCTATGGACTTCAATGCCGATCCGAAAACGGCGAATTCCATTGCGGACGGGCCCGAAGCCGAATAGAATGCGTCTTTGCCGACGGTCTCCACACAGTTCAGGTTCACATACGAAAGGCCTGCGCAGTTGTAGAATGCGCTGTCTCCGATCGACTTCACCGAATCCGGGAACTCCAGTTCCGAGAGTTTCCCGCAGTTCCCGAAGCAGTACTCCGGGATCGAAGAAATACCATTCCCGAGTGTCACATTCGTTATGCTGGCACAATCGAAGAACACATTTGTGCCGATCTCTTTCACGGAATCCGGAACCGTCACCCTGGTGAATGCCTGACCGCTGCATCCCGCGAAGGCGGCGTAACCGATGTACAGGAGCCCGTCGGGGAAGGTGACGTTCGACAGGGCCGTGCAGCCACGGAACGCTTCATCATATATGCGGACGAGCGAATCCGCGGAATACAGATTTACAATCGGAGAACCGTAGAACGAACGGCACTGGATCTCCTTCACGCTGCTGCTTAATTCCACCGTCTCCAGATAATATGCGGAATACTTCAGACCGTATGCGGCGGCCACGGAGGAATCGTCAGAGAACATGAACGCCCCGTCGCCGATGTATTCGACCGGGTACGAAGTGCCGTTCACGGAAATGTAATCGGGGACCTGTATGTACGTCCCCGACGTGTATCTGTGGATTACAGCGCTGTTCCCCACTATGTAGTAATTGAAGGAAAAGACATCCTTACGGTATGAACCGGTGTACTTGTAGAATTCCAGATCGTCCGTTCCGACGGTCCACCCCGAGGCATCGGGAGAATGATGGACCGTCACGCCGTCCGGAACGGTTCCTTCGAACAGAGGGGAATCGCCGAGGAAATATACGTCGCGGATGGCCGTATTGGTCCATGAATTCCAACTGAAAGCGGTCACGGTCATCGGAACCACAACCGCCGGCGCATCCACCACCCCGTTGAGAGCCCCGGACGAGACCGTACGGAGGGTCGTACCCCCGTACGAAGACGGAAGGAAGAGTATGTCCCCCATGTTGTCGAGGGTTACCGATGCAAGGGTTGCGTGCCCGTTCATCCCCGTTCCGTCGACGGAATATTCGCTCTCGCCGCCGGGATTGACGACCGCCCTCTTCACGGCGGCATCGTCGGTGGTGCCGACGGCGTAGAACTGCAGGAGGTCCGTGGAGAATGAGGCATAGGAACCGTCGTAGGACGGCGCTATGTACGAGGTCGCACCGCTGGCCCTGATATTCCACACGGCCGCCGACAGACCCTCGTCAAGCGAAAGTGCCAGCGTGACGGCCGCCGAGATGCCGTACTCCCCGAGGTCCATGACGGACAGGGAATCCGACTTGAGGTTCAGGCGGTAGAATGCGTCGTAATTGATCTTCTTCAGGGCGGATGTGATCTTGATACCCGAAGGGCCGTTACCGACGGAGAACGACAGCTCATCCCCGTCCCCCAGCACCTTCAGGAATTCCGACAGGGTCATAGAAACGGAACCGCGGGGCACGGAGATCACGGACCTGCAGTCCCCTCCGAGGACGTCGGAAAGGATCTGCAGCGAAGCCCTGTCCAGTGAACCTACTGTTCCGTTGGGGTACTGGGATATATCGCATATGACCGCCGTACCGTCCCTCACCGTAACGGAACGGGCCAGGGTCTCCGTGAAAGAGACCTGCACCGTGTCGCCCGTCACGGTACCGTCGGACGCCCTCTCGGCGTCATAGGAACCGGCGATGCGGGATACGTACACGGCGGTGTCCCCGGTGACGATGTAACTGGTACTGTATTCCTGGGTGAGATCCGCATCCCTGTACATCTTGGCCATCGCTTCGCCCCTGAAGAGATCCATGGGATATGTCTCCCCCAGGGGAGATCCGTACTTCGCCGGATACGTACCCGCAATCTGCCCCCCTTCCCAGAATGTAAGGGTGTATTCTCTGGCCTCCGGTTCGTAATATGCGAAGACGTACAGCGTACCGGTTATGTTATCCAGATCCGCAGAGACGTTGTTGTTGGGGGTTATACTCCAGCCTGCGAACACATACTGGTACCTGACGGTGGATTCCCTCGACGGTTCCGGCGGCAGCACGGCCGCGGAACCGTATTCCGTCATGGAGGATGATATGAACGTCCTGTCGTAATCGTAGAACCTTACCTCGTACGAACGGACCTTCGGGGTGAAGACTGGGGTGACAGTGATATCGTTCTCCACCGAAGACAGGTCCGAACTCCATCCTGAAAAGACGTAATCATACTGTTTCGTACTGATCTTCGTCGGAACCCCGGCGTACCTGGCTGCGGAACCGGGGAGGACATATTCCTTGCAGATCATCTGTCCCGCCTCGGTGTTGTAGGTGATGCACTTCATCCCGTCCGACACATCGACGAACGATGCGGTGAAGACTGTGTCCTCCGTGACCGCCTTGGTGGTATCGCCCCAACCGGTGAAACCCTTCCCCTCGGCCGTGGGTTCCGGCACCGCGGAGGTGTCGACCTGCTGCCCGTATTTCACCGTCTGGGTATACCACAGCGTACCGTCCCTCAGCCTGAAATCCACCGTCAGGATGTTCTTCATGCAGGCGACGGGGCCGGCATCCGGATCCGGTTCGGAACCTCCCTTGTCTATAACGTACTCTCCGCTGTACGGATCGGGAGTGGAGATGAGGTAGATACATTCCAGATAGGGGTAGACTGCGGGATCGTAATAACCGAGGGTCCATTTGTTGTAGGTCCACTTATGATCCACCCATGTCCACTGGCTCCAGTATGCCCATACGGAATCCCCGAGATTCTCGTTGCCGAGGCCGAAAAGCTTGTCGATCCACGAGGAGACGTCCGTTCCGCCGCCCGCGTCTCCCGTGTATGTACTTATCTCGCCGGGCCAGTTGGATTCGATGGCGTCCGTGAGGACTTCTCCGAGATTGGATCCCTCCCCCTTGAGCCAGAATCCCTGTTCCCTGATCTCGGAGGTGAAAACGGACTTCACATGCTCGTTGTCGGGAGAATACCCGTTGGCGAACCTGATGAATACATATCCCGTGGACTTCGGTTCGAAATCGGGAACGGAATAGACGATGGAACCGTTGACATGGGACATGGAGGAGAGTGTGACGCAGTAGGTGGTTCCCGAAGCCATCTTCTCGTCGGACGATGCGTTGAACGCCTGCACGCCCCACCCGGATGTGCCTGCGGGAAGCCACTGGAACACTCTCCAGAATTCGCTGTCGCCGGACGGGCTGCGTCCGTCGACGGACACGATGTTGGTCATGGTGTTGTTCAGTTTCATCGTGCGGCCCTGATCCTCCATGGCCTTGGTCACTGCTGCCTTCACCGTCTGCACATCCCCGACGGTGGACAGGGTGTACCCTCCGTCCTCGTCGAGGATGTATACCCTCACGTCGCTGCAGATGAGCGCAGACGAATCGTCCGAGGATTCCAAAACCGCCGCGGCCGTTGCGGAAACCGCGACCGCGAGGAACAGTGCCAGCAGAACGGATCTTCTCATCCGCATCACCTGATGTACCTCTTGGGGAGGACGTAGATCTCCCCGTCCATATCGAGGCCGACGCGGGCGTCCACCTCGTAGACGTCCCGGATCAGGTCCTCGGTGATCACTTTCTTGGGATCCCCTATCGTGACGATGCTGCCCTTCTTCATGATGATGCAGATATCGCAGTACCTCGCCATGAGGGAGATGTCATGTTCCGCCACCATGACGGTCATGTCCTTATGGGCCATGCTCTGCAGGTACTCCATCACCTCGATCTTGTACTTCATATCGAGATGGGACGTGGGCTCGTCCACCAGCATGAGTTCCGGTTCCTGCACGTACGCCTTCGCGATCAGCGCACGCTGTTTCTCACCGGACGAACACAGTGCGACCTGTTTTCTCCTGAGCTGGTCGAGACCGAAGGTCTTCAGGGCCCTGCGTACGATCTTCTCGTCATCGGGGGATTCCCACCACACCTTGTTGACGAACGGGTATCTCCCCAGCATCACCAGTTCCATGATGGTGGTCCCGAAAAGGGGACCCGGTTCCGCCGGCACGTTGGCGACCTTCTTCGCGATGTCCTTGGCCTTGAATGCAGCCGTGTCCTCCCCATCGATGTAGATCTTCCCGGTCCAATCCGTGTGCAGCTTGGAGATGCACTTCATCATGGTCGATTTCCCGCAGCCATTGGGCCCTATGAGTCCCACGAGGAGCCCCCTGGGCAGGGTGAAACTGACCCCGTGCAGGGCCTCGAAATTCCCAAAACTGATCTTGAGATTCTCGATTCTGAGCAGTTCGTCCCCCGTTTCCCCAGAATCGGAATTGCGGACGTTCGCCAGCGACTCAGCCGTCATAGTTGCGCCCCCTCCTGATGAGCATGTAGGCGAAGACAGGGGTACCTATCAGCGCCGTAACCGCACCCACCGGGATCTCCAGCGGCGCTATGATCACCCTCGCCACCAGATCCGCGAACAGCATCAGACAGGCACCGAGGACGATGGATGCGGGCATGATCAGACGGTGGTCCCCTCCCATGAGCATACGGCAGGCATGGGGGATGACGAGCCCCACGAAACCGATGACCCCTACGAAAGCGACGCAGACCGAGGTCAGAACAGAGGCGACGACCATCATCTCGGCCTTGAACAGCCTGACATTGAGACCCAGCTGACGGGCCTGATCCTCCCCGGAGAGGAACAGGTTGAACTCGCGGGCCCACAGCATGGCTATGAACGAGATGGCCAGCGCCGGGATCAGTACCAGGAAGGCGTTCTCCCACGTGATCTGAGCGAAACTTCCGTACAGCCACCACATGACGTTGGTAAGATTATCCTTCTCCAGGGACAGGAATATCGTCTGGACGGAGGTGAACGCGAATCCCACGATGGTACCGGCGAGGATGTAGTTGATGGCCGAACCTCCCGCACCTTCCGCGACGGACAGAGTTATCCCGAAGGCGATGAGGCCTCCCGCGATGGCCGCGAGAGGAATGATGTAATTGCTGAAGTCGCTGAGGGCGGATACGGAGATCCCCAGGACCGTGATGGAGACGGCGAAGCATCCCGCACCGGAAGACACTCCGGTGATATACGGATCCACGAGCGGGTTCCTGATCAGCGCCTGGAATATGCACCCGGCTATTGCGAGACCCGCACCTACGCCTATTGCAGCGATCGTACGGGGCAGACGCGACTCGTAAATGTACTTCTGGACGGTACTCGAATCCGGTCCGCCGTTCTGGATGATGGAGATCATCGCGGTTATCGCCTCGTTCACCGGGATTATGCCGCCGGCGGAGATCGATATGGAGATGAGGAACATCACCGCGCAGATGAACACCCCGATCAGGATGATGATGGTGAACCTCCTGCGCTTGATCCCGATCTCGCTCCTGTCATCGTCTTCCGGGACGATATCGTCGTTCAGTCCCCTGTATCCCCTCCTCAGCAGGGAGAAGACCCCTTTCAGCGGACCTCTCCCCCTGTCCGGCCCCGCCGCGGTACCGTCCGATATCTGGAGTTTGTCTTCGTTCATTCGGATTCCTCTGTGTTTATCAGCGCCTGTACGCGTACACTGCCAGCGCCAGCGATACCGCGACAGCTGCGAACAGGACTATCCATGACGGATGTGCCAGGCCCTGTGATTCGTATTCTATCTCCGCACTCTGCGTGCGTTCGTTCCCCGATGTCTCGGAGATGACGTATACGGCTCCGTAATCATTCCCTACCAGGACCTTCCCGTCCACCACCGTGGGGGAACACATACTGTATGCATTGCCGTCATACGGCGACACCTTCGCCTTCCAGACCACGGTTCCGGTATCTGAGTCGAGACACCACACCCATCCTCCGTTGGCTCCCTCCGTACCCGGGGAATAATCCATGCTGTAGACCCTGCCGCCGCAGTAGGTCATGCCTCCCGTGGAAAGAGCGTCGGTCTGCCTGCACCACAGCATGCTCCCGTCGGCCACCCAGAAGGAATAGTATCCGTTCACCAGTCCGGTGTCCGCACCGGTAGATGAATCCTTCACCGTCTGACCGGATACAGCCGTCACGTAGGAGTAGAACCTGTCGCCGGACACCACCGGCCTCCCGCAGCGGATGTCCTCCTTCCATACCGCGGACCCGTCCGCGATGTTCACGAGCATTATCCCGCCGCCGGCGGAGCTCATCTCTCCTCCCGAATAGCAGACCAGCGCCCTGCCGCCGGAGCACACCGTTATCGACGTGACCTGACCGACTCTGTTCCCGAGGGTGTCGGTGACGGACTGCGCCCAGATCCCCTCTCCCGTGAGAGCGTCGACGCACACGAGTCCGCCGCCGTAATTGCCGATCATGAGGTACTTCGTTCCGCCGTAATCGCAGATCACCGGCGGATGGTAGTAGAAACATCCTCTGTACTCGGATCCGGGCACATAGTTCCAGATCTCCCTGAACCCGTTCTCGCGGTCGATGGAGAAGCATCTGATGAGTCCGTCGGAGGTACCGAAATAAAGGACGCCGGAATCGTAGACGGCGTTGGTGATCCCCCCTTCCAGGTGGATCCTGTCGTTCTTCACGGAATCGTCGTTCTTCCTGGGGATGTATGTGGTGAGTTTGGAACCTTTGCATATGTCCCCATCGTCGGTATTGGGGGCAAGTTCCGCCACCGCCTCGCCGGTGAAACGGTCGAAACAGTATATGTGCCAGTTGCCGGAGGTCACGATGATCAGGTCGCCCACGATGACGGGCGTGGTGATCTCGATGTTGCCGGAATTGGAATAGGTGACGGACCACAGGACCTCCCTGTTGACGGGGTCGAGACAGCAGATCTTCGCAAGTGCATCCATCCCCACCGCGCCGTACTTGCCGGCCACCGTATGGTAGATCATGCCGTCGGCGTAGAGGATGGAAGCATCCACGGCACCCGAATAGGTGTTGCTCCACTCCAGAGGCGTCGCCACGTAATCGGGGCCTTCGGAGGAGCTCACCCCCGATGAGGAGGAATCGCCGCGGAACGATGTCCACACATCCCTGTAGTCGGGATTGGACACGGGAGTGGCAGAACCGTCCGGATAATATGCAAGTGCCAGATAGCCTTTGCCGTATCTCTCGGTCACGTCATCCGAAAGCATCTCCCACTCGACGGAATTCCACATATAGATGTGCCAGCCGCATACCTGTCTGGAAGAGTCCGTGCCCACGGTGACCTCGGACGTCCCGTCCACGGACAGGACGGTTCTCACCCCGTCCCTGTCGCCGAACTCGGCGCGGGTGCCGAATGCGGATACGATGGCGGCCTCGACGGTGGTGCCTGATATCGTATCCGACCACTCTGTATGCCCGTTCCCGAAATCCAGGAGCATCTGGTATTCGGGCGTCTCCGCCTCCTCTGCGGAAGAACCCTCCGCGAGAACGGGGATCATGCATATTGCGACGGCGGCCGCCAGAACCGCATAGATCATTCTTGCCATTCCAACAGCCCCTGTGCTTTCACATAGCGGAGATAACCGTTCTCCGGATCGTTGTATGAATCGTTGTAATACTTCACCCCGACCGTATCGGTAGGGTCGGCGGCGATGAAGGAATCGGGATCCATGATCTTGGCCAGAAGTTCCAGCGCCTCCGGCAGCCTGGCACCTGCCCTGGAGAGAAGACTCGCCGCATCCCCCGAGAAGACATAGACCTCGCCGTTCTCGTAGGCTGGGGTCTCCTTCCACATCTCGTTGAAACGGGACAGGAGGGTGCGGTACTCCCTCTGAGAGGTGATTTCCTCGGTATCGTAGATGATGATTATTATGTCCGGCTGTCTCTCGTAGACTATCTCCTTGGAGACCATGAACCACGAGGACGAATCGCCCGAGAAGATGTTCCTCGCACCGAGGGACTCCACCATCGTGTTGATGTATGTGCCGGAACCGGCGGTATACGGCGAATCGCTGACTCCCAGCGCGACGAATACCTTCTTCTCCTGGAGATCTGCGATGCGGCAGATGTTGTTGACCGCCTCGGAGACATCGGAGATGTACTCCTTCCCCTTCTCGGAAAAACCCAGGGCCGATGCGCATATCCACAGGTTCTTGAGAAGGTCGTCGGTGGTGACGGAGTTGTAAAGCACGACGCATTGGATCCCGGCCTTGCGGAACTTGTCCGCCATGGTCACATGTTCGCCTGTCCCGCCGTCCAGGAACACGATATCCGGATTTTCTGCGAGGACTTTCTCGAAATTGGGGTCGGTGTAACCCCCGACGATAGATATCGTGCCGTTGTTCTGATTGGCCACCAAGGCATTGGGATAATCGCTGTATCTGTCGGTACCGACAATGTAATCGAGGCCTCCCACGGCACACACGGTTTCCGTAACCGAAGGTGCCAGCGTGACGATCTTGAGTTTGTCTCCGATCTCGTTCCTCCCTTGGGATGCATAACTGTAGTAGGTGAACCCCGTCTGATCCACGGCGGGCATCATCTCGCTGCCGGTGCCGGTCCTGGCCCATGAGATGATCTTCTCCTCCGAAACGACATAACCGTCGGGATCCTCTACCTGGACCCATTTTCCGTCGGAGGAAAGCGTATACATCCCCCAGCTCACATTCAGAAGCTGCGGTTTGCCGTTCACGGAGTAGATGGAACCGTCATCGTTCTCGACGACCGTATATCCTCTCTCCGTACACGCCGCGTCGAGGGCCTCCCTGCCGGTCATGCCTTCCCCGAATTCCATCTCGACCCAGTCGACGTCGTAATATGCGAAATCGATCATGACTCCCTGTTTGGCGTCCACGGAATCCACAGTGAATCCCACCGCCGAAATAGTTGTCAGAGCCAATACCGCAATGACCGCTGCCGAGATCAGTTTTATGTGCGATGCGTCCATCCGCATCCCCCCTTTGCGCACCCGTTCGAGCCGATGTTTCCGGCACACGGTTGCCGGAACAGACATCCGACCGTCTGCGATGCAGACCGATGCATACTCATCCCAATCAGATTCGGGACGCTGTTCCGCAACAGTGCCAGATGCGGACTTCCGGCATCGGGCCGGCGGCATACTGCCGAAGTTCTCCGATACCGCGGAATGTCCGCATTTCCATTGGAAATCCGATACACATGATGGGATATATACTGTTGGATGTATAAGCCAAACGAATGTACGGCATCCTGAATCCCCGCCCTCGGAGACCGACATGCATCTGACACGTCATTTCCGCGCTCACACAATCCGCTTTATAAAATGCGGATGATACAGATACGATGCCGACCGAGAACGGACTTGCGGAAGCGCTCAGGATGCACCCGTGTTACAGCGAAGAAGCCCACAGGAAATATGCCCGCATGCATGTCCCGGTGGCACCGAAATGCAACATCCAATGCAACTACTGCAACCGCAGGTTCGACTGCTGCAACGAGTCCCGCCCGGGGGTTACGAGCGAGGTCCTGTCCCCCGAACAGGCGGTCTCGAAGATAGGATACGTCAGAGAGAGGATCCCCAACCTGAAGGTCATCGGCATCGCAGGCCCCGGCGACCCCCTCGCCAACGAGGAGACTTTTGAAACGCTGGCACTTGTCAGGGAGAAGTATCCCGACCTCGCCCTCTGCATATCGACCAACGGCCTCGCCCTCCCCGCGAATGCGGAAAGACTGCACGGCCTCGGTGTGGGTTTCGTCACCGTCACCGTCAATGCTGCGGATGCGGAGACGGGATCCAGGATATACGGTTCCGTGCTCTGGGAAGGAAAACGGTACACAGGTACGGAAGGGGCATCCATCCTTTTGGAAAAACAGATGGAAGGGATACGCAGATGTTCCGATCTGGGTATGTTCGTCAAGGTCAACATCGTCATGATCCCGGACATCAACACGGACGGCATACCGGACCTCGTGAGGAAAGTACGTTCCCTGGGGGCGTACATCGTCAACATCCTCCCGCTGATACCCGTGGAAGGGACGGAATTCGGAAATATGAGGGCTCCCACCGCGGAGGAGAGGAAGGTTCTCATGGACCTGTGCTCCGCCGACGCCCGCATGATGCGCCACTGCAGGCAGTGCAGGGCCGATGCGGTCGGCCTTCTGGGCGAGGACCGCTCCTCCGAATTCTCCGGCTGCGGATACGGGAAGATGGACGGCTGCGGCCCGTCCGAAGACGTCCCCAACATGGTCTCGTTCGCCGCGGGGAAATACACCGTCGCCGTGGCGAGCGACGGGGGAAAATACGTGGATTCCGGATTCGGCAACGCGAGACGCTTCCTGATCTATTCCGTAGACGGAAACGACGTCAGGCTCCTCAGACAGACGGACACCGGGGATCTGAACACTTCCCTGACCGGAACCTCCCACAGGGACCGCATAAACTCCGTGATCGGCCTCCTGGACAACTGCGACGTCATCGCCGTGAAGGAGATCGGGGATATGCCGAGGAAAGAGGCCGAGATGCGCGGCAAAAGGATCCTCATCACGTCCGCGTCCGTCAGGGACGCAGTGCTGTCGGCTGGGTCTTCCTTTTAAAATAAATATAAGTACCATATAGCCACGCCCATCGGAAGTGCGCATATGGAAGCACAGGAACTCAGAGAAGCCTACATCAATTTCTTCAAAGCAAGGGGGCACGCGCAGATCAGGTCCGCGTCCCTCATCCCCGAAAACGACCCCACCGTCCTCTTCACGACCGCCGGCATGCACCCTCTGGTGCCCTACCTTCTGGGGGAGAAGCATCCCGCCGGGACGAGGCTCACCGACTTCCAGAAATGCGTGAGGACCGGAGACATCGACGAGGTCGGCGATGCGAGCCACCTCACATTCTTCGAAATGCTCGGCAACTGGTCCCTCGGGGACTACTTCAAGAAGGAATCCATCGCCTGGAGCTACCAGCTCCTGCAGGAGGTCCTTCACATCCCGCCGGAACTCCTGGCCGTCACCGCCTTCGCCGGCGATGCCGATGCGCCCAGGGACGAGGAGACCGCGAAGCTCTGGGAGGAACAGGGCATCGCCAAGGACCGCATATTCTTCCTCCCCAAGGAGGACAACTGGTGGGGCCCCGCCGGACAGACCGGTCCCTGCGGACCCGACACGGAGATATTCTTCATCGACAAGACGAAGAAACCCTGCGGACCTGAATGCAGGCCCGGATGCCACTGCGGATACTACACCGAGATCTGGAACAACGTCTTCATGCAGTACTTCAAGGACAAGGACGGAAAGTTCAGCCCTCTGAAGCAGAAGAACGTCGACACCGGCATGGGCCTCGAGAGGGCTCTCCGCGTCGTGAACCACGTGGAGACCGTGTACGAGACCCCTCTCTTCACCGGAATCATCGGAAAGATCGAGGAACTCTCCGGAAAGAAGTACGACGACGACAAGAAAGCGTTCAGGGTCGTATCGGACCACCTCAGGGCATCCACCTTCCTCATCGCAGACGGCGTCATACCCACCAAGATGGGTGCGGGCTACATCCTCAGGCGTCTCATCAGAAGAGCCAGCAGATACATGTCCGCCCTCGGGATCGAGGAATCCGGACACATGAAGGATGTCGCACAGGTCGTCATCGACGAATACTCCGCCGCATACCCCGAACTGAAACAGAACGAGCAGTCCATCCTCGCAACCATCACCGAAGAGGAGGATAAGTTCCACAAGAACCTCAGGAAGGGAATGAGGAGGTTCGACGAGATGATCGCGGCCCAGGGAGAGGAGAAGGTCCTCGACGGAGGAAAGGTCTTCCAGCTCTACGACACCTTCGGATTCCCCATCGAACTCACCAAGGAACTCGCCGAGGAGAAAGGCTACAGTGTCGACGTGGACGACTTCAACGGAAGATTCAAACAGCACCAGGAGACCTCCAGGATGGACTCCAACCAGACGTTCAAGGGAGGTCTCGCGGACCACAGCGAGGAGACCACCAAACTCCACACCGCCACCCACCTCCTCAACGCCGCCCTCAGGAACCTCATCGACCCCGACATCCGCCAGAAGGGAAGCAACATCACCCCCGAGAGGCTGAGATTCGACTTCAACTTCGACAGGAAACTCACTCCGGAGGAAGTCGAGAAGATCGAGAAGTACGTCAACGACGCGATCAAAGCCGACATAGAGGTCGTCTGCGAGGAGATGCCCCTGGAGGAGGCCCGCCAGAGGAACGCCATCGGAGTGTTCGACAGCAAATACGGCGAGAAGGTCAAGGTCTACACCATGGGCGATGTCTCCTGCGAGATCTGCGGAGGTCCCCATGTCGCACACACCGGCGAACTCCAGGGATTCAAGATCCAGAAACAGGAGAGCGTCGCCGCCGGCGTAAGGCGTATCAAAGCAGTGGTCGGAAAATTCGACTGAAAACAATTTTCCCGTTGCCTGCGGAACATGTAGGCAACGGGTTTTAAGTCACCGTAAAGCGGTTTATTCCACAATGGCGGATACCGACGACATAAGGAAAGAACTCGGCCTGGTCCACGTATACACGGGGAACGGCAAGGGAAAGACCACCGCCGCATTCGGATTGGCGATGAGGGCCGCCGGGAGAGGGCTGAACGTCCTCATCCTCCAGTTCCTGAAACCGTCCGACGGATACGGGGAACAGGTGGCCTGCGGATTTCTGAAGAACATAACCCTCCTGTCCATGGGCCTGGACCACTTCGTATTCGGAAAACCGTCCGAGACGGACATACAGGCCGCACATGACGCCCTGAAGAAATCCGAGGAACTCATCGGCTCCGGAAAATACGACATGGCGGTACTCGACGAAAGCGTCAACGCCGTACGTCTGGGTCTTATCTCGTCGGAAGACCTGATCGGATCTCTGAGGAAGAGACCGGAACATGTGGAGATCGTCCTCACAGGAAGGGGCATCACACCGGATCTCGAGGAATATGCGGACCTGGTCACGGAAATGAAGCTCGTGAAGCACCCGTTCGATGCAGGAATAGACGCAAGAAAGGGGATAGAATACTGAGTTGTTGCGAAAATGAGTGGACAGTGTGGGATTTGAACCCACGACCTCCTGCTTGCAAAGCAGGCGATCTTCCAGCTGATCTAACTGCCCACAGGGTAACTTACGTTCCCTACGGATAGGACGATTGACATACGGAATAAATATCTTTCTATGAATCCCGGATTCCGGAAATCGCATACCCAGAACACGATTTTATACTATGTCCCCGTGCGTACGGGTATAAGAAGGGCCCCGGGGGCCCCGGGACGGAACCATGTATACACTGGGGAAGAAACTTAGATTTTCCCTGTTCGGGAAGAGCCACGGGCCCTGCGTGGGATGCGTCCTGGAAGGAGTTCCTCAGGGAACGCCCATCGACACGGATGTGCTGGCACATGATATGGCGCTCCGCAGGCCGTCCAAGGGCATCGGAACCGACCGCACCGAGGCCGATAAGATAGAGGTCGTCTGCGGCATCGCGGACGGGAAGGCGGACGGCAATGCGATCATCCTGAAGATCGCAAACGGCGATGTGGATGATTCCAAATACCTGCCTTTCGAACGGACGCCGCGCCCCGGCCATGCAGACCTCCCGGCACTGCTGGCACTTCCCAAATTCGACATAAGGGGAGGGGGACAGTTCTCCGGCAGACTGACCGCAGCCATAGTGGCCGCGGGCGGCATAGCGAGACAGATGCTCTCAGCCGAGGGAATACATATAGGTGCGTTCTGCAGATCCATCGGAAACATCGATGACCCAGACGAGAGAAATGCAGACGATGCGAAACGTTCCGAGAAGTTCCCGACGAGAGCCTGCACCGAGGAATTGGACAGAGCGATGTCCGAGACGATCTTATCCGCAAAAAAAGACGGAGACAGCGTCGGAGGAGTCGTGGAATGCATCGTCACCGGCCTTCCGATCGGTTTCGGAGGCATATGGTTCGAAAGTCTCGATGCGGAGCTGGCACATGCGGTCTTCGGCATCCCCGCATGCAAAGGGATCGAGTTCGGGAAGGGATTCGACATAACCCGCATGCGCGGTTCCGAATCGAACGATGCGTACCGTATGAAGGACGGGAGGATAGTCACCGAGACGAACAACATGGGCGGGATCGTCGGAGGGATGTCGGACGGTGCGGATCTGGTGTTCCGCGCGGCGTTCAAACCCACCCCGTCCATAAGTGCCAGACAGGACACCGTGGATCTGGAGACGTGCGAGAACGCCGAGCTCGAGATAAAAGGCAGGCATGACCCGTGCATAGCCCCGAGGGCCGCGGCGGTCGTCGAAGCCGTCACCGCATTGGTCCTGGCGGATCAGATGGAGAGAGGATTATGAACGACACATATCTGGAGGACAGGAGGAAGGCCATAGCGGAGACGGACAGGGAGATCCTGTCCCTCCTCAAGAAAAGGCTCGACCTGGCCACGGAGATCGGCAGGTACAAGGCCGAATACGGACTGGATGTCGTGAACCCCGATGTGGAACGCAGGGTGATCGACAGATACAGATATCTGGCGGACGAAAACGGACTGGACCCCGACAGGGCGGAGAAGATATGCCGCCTCATCATGCAGGAATCCATCGAGAAGGAATCCCGTTTTCAGCCGATATCCACGGTGACTTCGGGGAGAAGACCCGCCGCGGCGGAAGAGAAAACAGAAGATGTCGGGACGAAGAGAAGGAAAATCCTGTCGGTCGGCATTGCGGCCGTCGCCGTTCTCGTAATTCTGACGGTTGCGGCGGCCATGACCGATTCGGACAACGCATCCAGAATCGCCTTCATCCTGGCCATACCGATATGCCTTGTGGCCCTGAGTTTCATACTCGGATACGTCGACCTGCCCTCCAGCAGGAACGCCAAGGAAGCGGCATGGATCGAAAAACGCGCCTACATATTCGGCGGACTTATGACTGCGATATCCCTCGCAGTCCTTCTTCTGTTCCTGCTGCGCTGAAAGAAAGACGGGGACCGGGCAAAAGCCCGGGCCCCTGAATGTTTTTACTTACTCGAGATAAGCGCCGTTCACACCGTTGGTGACGAGCTCTCTGTATTTCTTCTGGACACCCGTGACGGGGCGGTCGACGACCTTGACCTTGGCGAGACGTGCCTTGATCTCTTCATCGGTGAGTCTCGCATTGAGCTTCCTGTTCGGAATGTCGATGTCGATGACATCTCCGTCCTGAAGTGCCGCAATGGGTCCGAGCTCGTACGCCTCGGGAGATACGTGGCCGATGGCTCCTCCGCGGGTGGCGCCGGAGAACCTTCCGTCGGTGATGAGGGCGACGGACTCTCCGAGTCCCATTCCCTGGATGATGCTGGTCGGCGAGAGCATCTCGGGCATTCCGGGGGCTCCCTTGGGGCCCTCGTACCTGATGACGATGACGTCCCCTGCCTTGATCTTCCCGGCACGGATGGCCTCGTTGGCATCGAGTTCGGAATCGAAGCACTTCGCAGTTCCGGTGAAGGTCATCATCTTGGGACTGACGGCGGCCTGTTTGATGACTGAACCAAGCGGGGCGATGTTTCCCTTGAGGATTGCGATCCCGCCCTGTTTGTGATAGGGGTTGTCGAGAGGCCTGAGGACCTCCTCGTCGAGAACCTTCGCACCCTCGGCGATCTCCATGACGGTCTTGCCGTTGCAGGTGGGCGCATCCTCGAGGAACTCCTTCAGCCTGCTGAGGATGGCAGGGACGCCTCCGGCATTATCCAGATCCCTTATGTGGAAGGGTCCGGCGGGCCTGAGGCTGGTGATATGGGGGATCACGCGGGAGATCTTGTCGAAATCCTCGATGTCCACAGGGCAGCCGAATTCCTTGGAAATGGCCGGAATATGGAGGGCGGTGTTGGTGGATCCTCCGATCGCCATATCGACGCATATGGCGTTGTGGATGGAATGCGCATTGATGATGTCGCGGGGCTTGATACCCTTCCTGACGAGTTCCACGATCTTCTTTCCGGTCTCCTTCGCAATGACAAGCTTCTTCTCGTCGAGAGCGAGGGAGGTTCCGCACCCTGTGAGGGAAAGACCCATGGCCTCGGTGAGACAGGCCATAGTGTTGGCGGTGAAAAGTCCGGAACAGCTTCCCGCACCGGGGCATGCCTCGCACTCGACCTGGTGGAGGTAATTCTCATCGGCGGCGCCTACCTGGACCTTTCCGATGGCCTCGAAGACGGTCTGAAGATCCATTCCCTTCTCGATGCCGTTCCCGGCCTCCATGGCTCCGCCGGTGACGATCAATGCGGGGATGTTCATCCTCCCGGCGGCCATAAGCATACCGGGGGTGACCTTGTCACAGTTGCTGACCCCGACCCATCCGTCCATGGCGTGTCCTTCGACCATTACCTCGCAGCAGTCGGAGATGACTTCTCTGGAGATGAGAGAATATCTCATCCCCTTGTGGCCCATGGCGATACCGTCACAAACCGCAGGGGTTCCGAAGACGAAGGGGACTCCTCCGGCTTCCTTGATTCCTTCCTTCACGGCTTCTACAATCTTGTTGAGGTGGATGTGTCCGGGAACGACATCGTTCCAGGAGTTTGCGATTCCGATGAAAGGCTTGTCGAAGTCCTCATCTTTGAGTCCGTCTGCTCTGAGCAGACTCCTTGCCGGAGCCGCATCGACCCCGTGCTTTATGACGTCGCTTCTTAAAGCTGACATAACTCCCCCATCGCGACTGCGATTAATAATTTACTGTACGGGCGGAGCGGATAAAAAATGAACATACGGCGCTGTCGCAGCGCAGTGGTGTATATGCTGAAGGGGAGAACCCCGACAGATACAAAAGGTATGATACCTTAAATTGGTTTGACGGTTCAGGCACCGCGGAGGACGATCTCGATGTTGACTCCATCGGGAACCTGGATCCTCATAAGCTGCCTGAGAGCACGCTCATCCGCGTCGAGGTCGATAAGCCTCTTGTGGATGCGCATCTCCCACCTGTCGTAAGTCTCACTGCCCTCTCCGTCGGGACTCTTCCTGCAGGCTACCTTGAGTTTCTTGGTAGGGAGGGGAACGGGTCCGCGGATCGCAACACCAGTCCTCTGGGAGATCCCTTTGATCTGGCTGCAGACGCTATCTACCTTAGCGGGGTCCGTGCCACTGAGAGAGATTCTAGCACGCTGTGACATTTAAATTACCTCAGATGTGGGTGAGGGAAGGGGCCGAGGCCCCGACCCTCTCATAAGGGAATTCAGTTTGCCTTCTCGACTTCGGTGCAGACACCGGCGGCGACGGTCTGTCCCATGTCACGGATGGCGAACCTTCCGAGAGGCGGGAACTCCTTGGCGGGCTCGACGACGAGGGGCTTGGTGGGCTTCACTTTGACGATGGCGTTGTCACCGTTCTTGATGAAGCTGAGGTCGGTCAGGGGCTTTCCTGCGCGGTTAGCGGAGACGATCTCGGTGATCTGGCAGGCAACCTGGGCGGTGTGCACGTGGAACACAGGGGTGTATCCGACGGTGATGACCGAGGGGTGGTTGAGCACGATGATCTGTGCGGTGAAGGATTTCGCGACGGACGGAGGGTTGTCGACGGGTCCGGCGACGTCTCCCCTCTTGATGTCGTTCTTGGCGACTCCGCCGACGTTGAATCCGACGTTGTCTCCGGGAACTGCCTCGGACATGGACTCGTGGTGCTCCTCGATGGACTTGACGATTCCGGTCACGTGGGAAGGCTCGAAGATGACCTTCATGTTGGGCTTCATGATACCGGTCTCGACACGTCCGACGGGGACGGTTCCGATACCGGTGATGGTGTAGACATCCTGAACGGGAACCCTAAGGGGCTTCTCGGTGTGCTTCTCGGGAACGGACAGGTTGTCGAGGGCCTGGAACAGGGTGGGTCCGTTGTACCAGGGGGTGTTGGCGGACTTGTCCTTGACGTTGTCTCCCTCGTAAGCGGATACGGGGATGAAGGGGATGTTCTCGACCTTGTTTCCGACCATCTTCAGGAGCTTGGAGACTCCCTCTTTGGCCTCGTTGTATTTGGCCTGGTCGTATTTGACGGCGTCCATCTTGTTGATGGCGACGATGATCTGCTTGACACCGAGGGTGGTTGCAAGGAAGACGTGCTCCTTGGTCTGCGCCTGGGGTCCCTCGATGGCGGAGCAGGTGATGATGGCTGCGTCGGCCTGGGAGGTTCCGGTGATCATGTTCTTGACGAAGTCACGGTGTCCGGGGGCGTCGATGACGGTGAAGTAGTACTTGTCGGTGTAGAATTTCTTGTGTGCTACATCGATGGTGACTCCTCTCTCCCTCTCCTCTTTCAGGCCGTCCATGACCCATGCGAAGTAGAAGGATCCCTTTCCTTTCTCCTCTGCCTCTTTCTTGTATTTCTCGATGATGTGGGGGTCGATAGCTCCGGCCTCGAGCAGGATCCTTCCGGTAAGAGTGGACTTTCCGTGGTCGACATGCCCGATGATGACGAGGTTCATGTGCTGTTTCTCTGCCATGTTCTTCTCTCCTTTTTATTTACTCGTTAGAGTTAGTTTTTCTGCGATAAAGGTGTTTATATTTAAAGGTTTTAGACGGCTCCCCGATCAGAGACCGGAGTAGTAGTTCGCGTCGTAAGGCTGCGGGTTCAGGCCCTTCCTGGTCCTGATCTCCACGACGACCTTGTCCTGCAGGTCGGGGAACATCTCCTCGAATCCCGCGTTCTCGGTCGACCAGAGAGCCCTTCCCTGGGTAGCACCGCGGATGTCGGAGGTGAAGCCGAACATGTCCGCGACGGGGCACTTGGAGCTGACGGTGGAGTCCGCTCCGTCCTGTCCCATCTCGAGGATGGTTCCGCGGCGCTGGGTGATCAGACTGATGACGTTTCCGGTGAAGTCCGGAGGCACGCTGATGAAGACGTGCTGCATAGGCTCGAGCAGTACCCTGCCGGCCTGGCACATGGCTCCGTAGATACCGTCCCTGACTGCAGGGATGATCTGTGCGGGTCCCCTGTGGATGGTATCCTCGTGGAGCTTGGCGTCCATGAGGACGACCTTCAGACCGGAGACCTTCTCGGCGGCGAGGGGTCCCTTGGTCATGGCCTCGTCGAACGCATCGGCGATGAGCTCCATGGTCTCGTGCAGGTACTGGATACCCTTGGTGTAGTCGATGAGGAGGTTGTCGTTCTTGAACTTGACAACTCCCTTGGCCTCCAGGGGGTCGGTCATTCCGAGTTCCTGGAGCTGCTTCGCGAGGGCCTTCGGGTCCTTGATCTTCGCATCGGGGTCGATGTCACCCTTGTGGATGGCGTCGACGATTCCGGGCTCGAGCCTGGAGACGACGAAGGTGAACTTGTTGTGCTTGTTAGGCGACCTGCCCTCGAAGCCGGCGTTCTTGCCCTTCACGCACTCCCTGTACACGACGATGGGCGGGGAGACCACGATGGGGATTCCCTGCTCGTTCTCGATACGGTAGACGGTGATCTCCAGGTGGAGCTCTCCCATTCCCGCGATGAGGTGCTCGCCGGTCTCGTTGTTGATCTCGATGGAAAGGGACGGATCCGCTTTTCCGACGGTCCTGAGAACCTCGACCAGCTTGGGGAGGTCCTTCGTGTCCTTGGCCTCGATGGCCTCGGTGACGACGGGCTCGGAGTAGTGGGCCATCTTCTCGAACGGCTCCATGTCGATCATGGAGGAGACGGTGGATCCCGCGATGGCGTCCTTCAGTCCGGTGACTGCGACGATGTTTCCTGCCTTGGCGTCCTCGATGGCGATCCTGTCTGCACCGACCATCAGGGCGACGGTCTGCACCCTCTGGGGTGCGGGCTGACCTGCGACGTAAAGGGTCTGTCCTTTCTGGATGGTTCCGGAGAACAGCCTTCCGACTGCGACCTCTCCGGCGTGCTTGTCCATGATGATCTTGGTGACCATCAGGACGACGTCTCCGGTGGCGTCGCAGTTCAGGAGTTCCTTTCCGACCTTGGACTCGAGGTCTCCCTTCCAGATGATGGGGATACGTACCTTCTGGGCGAGGGTGGGGGGCTGGATGTGCCTGATCGCCATCTCGAGTGCGACCTCGTGCAGAGGCGACTTGTGGGCGAGCTCCTTCTGTCCGCCTTCCTTGCTGCAGTAGTCGAAGATGTCGGAGAAGGAGATCCCGGACTTCTTCATGAACGGAGCGGAGATTGCCCAGTTGTTGTAGGCGGATCCGAACGCGACGGTTCCGTCCTGGATGCTGACCTGCCACTCCTTGTTGAGGGGTGCGGGCAGGTTGGCCTTGATCTTCTCGTTGAAGGTGGCGATGAGCTTGGAGAAGCGCTCGATCATCATCTCCTTGGTGACCTGCTGCTCGACGATCATCCTGTCCACCTTGTTGATGAACAGCATGGGCTTGACACGCTCTTTGAGGGCCTGCCTGATGACGGTCTCGGTCTGAGGCATGATTCCCTCGACGGCGCAGCAGAGGATGAACACACCGTCCAGAGCCCTCATGGCCCTGGTGACGTCTCCTCCGAAGTCGACGTGCCCGGGGGTGTCGATGAGGTTGATCAGATAGGATTTGCCCTCGAAATGGTGGACCATCGATGCGGATGCGGCGTTGATGGTGATTCCCCTCGCGGCCTCCTGCTCGTCGTAGTCCAGGACACACTGCTTTCCGGCGAGGTCCTCGGACATCATTCCGGCACCTGCGATCAGGTTGTCGGAGAAGGTGGTCTTTCCGTGATCGATATGTGCGGCCGTCCCGATGTTCCTGACGAACTCGGGGGTCTTCATGATGGTGGTCGCGTACTTTACATTCTCTTCTTTGCGTCCCATACTCACTCACTTCGTAGTTAAACCGCTCACCTGGCGGACTGGGCGACCCTCTCGGTCTCCTCTTTCTTCGCTACGGCGTAGGAGGTCATGTCTCCCCTGGCCGCGAGCATGAGCTCGTCTGCGAGGCAGTCCTGTATGGTCTTCTTGTTCTTCGCGGATGCCGCGACGACACCGCTGCTGACGTTCCTGAGGGCGATGTCGAGCCTCCTCTGGGGGGAGATGTCGACGGCCTTGGGGACGGAGATTCCTCCGAACTGCAGCCTGGTGACCTCCTCGCGGGGAGCGGCGTTCTCGAGGGCCTCGACGAGGACCTGCACCGGGTTCTTCTTGGTCTTCTCGGCGATGATGTCGAAGGCATCGGAGACGGCCTTGTAGGCTTTGAGCTTCTTTCCGGTGTATTTCTCGGTCCTCATGATGTTGTTGATCAGCCTCTCGACGATGCTGAGGTTGGACTTTCCGAACCACTTGTTGGCGTGCTTCCCGCCGGAGTGGGGGACGCTGTTGGAGTTGAGGTCGATGTACTTGGCGAGGCCTGCGTCGTTGATGACGATCTCGGTGGTGTCGTATTTACCGAAGACGGGCGCTTTGGGGGCGACCATCTTGGGCTTCTCCTCTGCGGGTGCGGCGACTGCGGCCTGCTCCTGGGTCTGAACTTCTTCGTCTGCCATATTTCACACCTTCATCTCGTGGGCTTCTGGACCCTGCCTCTTACCATTTCGTCGAGGGAGACGTTGTTGACCTTGATGACTTTGTAACGGACTCCGGGGATATCTCCGTAAGACCTTCCCATCCTTCCGCCGATACCCTCTACGAGGACCTCGTCGTGCTCGTCGATGAAGTTGATGGCTCCGTCGCCGACCGCGAAGGCGGTGATCTGACGTCCGTTCTTGATGAGCTGGACCTTGACGCACTTACGGATAGCGGAGTTGGGCTGCTTAGCCTCGATTCCGACTTTCTCCAGGACGATTCCGCGTCCCTGGGCGGATCCCTCGAGAGGATCGGACTTCTCCCTCAGTTTCAGTACTCTCTTCTTGTATCCCCTGTCAAGCCAGCGGAACTTCTGCCTGTCTGCCTGCATTTTCCTTGCAGTGAATAGACCGTTTCCCATTGTTTTCACCTATTTTGGGTTTGTTTTTTCGCTCGCGATGCGATTATGCCCCGCACAATATCATTAAATATTGCTAAGCGTGGCTATGCTGAAGGTCGCTATTCACAGATTGTATTTAATGCTTTACCAGATGAAAAGTCGGAGAATGCGGCCAGAGAATACCGCGGCCGCATGCATATGCACCGCAGCATATGCGCGATATATAACCGTCGCAGACTGCGTACATACATGGCATATCTATCCCAAAATACGTTCAAAAATAGATTTAATGTCCGATTATCAAGAAAATATTGGACGTTTGAACAGTTTAATGCCGTTTTCCAATACAAATGTTTATTAACGGTACCATCTTACTGAGGTTCCCGTTGATTTAAGATGAAGTTGATTTTCGTCAGCGGAGGAGTGATTTCGGGGCTCGGCAAGGGGATAACCGCCTCTTCCATAGGTCGCCTGCTCAAATCCAGAGGCATAAGCGTCACGTCGATCAAGATCGACCCGTACCTGAACGTGGATGCGGGGACCATGAACCCCTTCGAACACGGGGAGGTTTACGTCCTGGACGACGGGGGCGAAGCGGATCTGGACCTCGGAAACTACGAACGGTTTATGGACCTGCATCTGGGAAGCGGCAACAACATCACCACGGGGAAGGTCTACAGGGCCGTCATAGAAAACGAAAGAAAAGGAGAATACCTCGGAAAGACCGTCCAGATCATCCCCCACATCACCGACGAGATCAAAAGACGTATACTGTCCGCGGCCAGGGGTTCCGGGGCCGACGTGGCCATCGTCGAACTCGGCGGGACCGTCGGGGACATCGAATCCATGCCGTTTCTGGAGGCCGCGAGACAGCTGGGGAGGGACCTGGGACGCGAGGAGAACGTCCTGTTCGTCCACACCACCCTCATACCCATCATGGGATCCGTCGGCGAGGAAAAATCCAAACCCACGCAGCATTCGGTCAGGGACCTCATGGCCGCGGGGATCAAACCCGACATGATTATCGGAAGATGTTCCAAAGAACTCAGCGCATCCGCCAAGGCGAAGATCGCCATGTTCTGCGACGTGGACGAGAAGGCGGTGATCAGCTGTCCCGATGCCCGTTCCATATACGAGGTGCCCCTGATCCTCGAAAGACAGGGCGTGGTGGATTACATCCTCGACAGGATGAGGCTCCGTCCCATGGCCGACGGAAGGCACATGGAGGGATGGGAGAGATTCCTCGGGAACATCCTGGAACCCGAGACAGAGGTCACGGTCGCCCTGGTCGGGAAATACACCGCCCTCGCAGACTCCTACCTGTCCCAGCTGGAGGCCCTCACGCATGCGGGAGCCGAAAGGAAATGCCGCGTGAACGTCAGATTCGTGGACTCCGACACCCTTCTGCACGGAGACCCGGAGGGAATCCTCGGCGGGGCGGACGGCATCCTCGTCCCCGGGGGTTTCGGTATCAGAGGGGTCGAGGGGAAGATCGCCGCGGCCAGATATGCCAGGGAGAAGAAGGTGCCCTTCCTGGGCGTGTGTCTGGGGTTCCAGATTGCCACGATCGAGATCGCCAGAGACTTACTGGGTCTCGCGGATGCGGATTCCACCGAGTTCGAACCCGGCACCGGGAACCCGGTCATCTTCATCATGCCCGAACAGGCGGGCATCACTCAGATGGGCGGCACTATGAGGCTCGGAGCCCAGACGGTGAAGGTGAAGAAAGGGTCGAAGGCGTGGAAGCTCTACGGATCCGAGACAGTATCGGAGAGACACAGGCACAGATACGAGGTGAACCCCGCATATATCGGAAGATTCGAGGATGCGGGCTGGCACTTCACGGGGGTGTCCGAGGACGGGACCAAGATGGAGATCGGGGAACTGGACGGACACCCGTACTTCGTCGCGTCGCAGTTCCATCCGGAATTCAGGTCGCGCCCCATGAACCCGTCGCCCCTCCACCAGGGCCTGATCGATGCCGCGATGGCACATAAGGCATAGGCGGAACGGTGACATGCCGCGCACCCGCATATTATCGCGGGCGCGCGCATAGTTTTATATTGACACCGACGATAGCCAGCACATTGAGAGGCGACCTACATGGAAGAGAACGATTATCTAGGAATGCTCGACAGAGCCAAATCCCAGCTTCCCGACCAGATCGAACAGCACGAGAGGTTCGAACTGCCGGAGCTCGACATCATACAGGAAGGGAAGATCACCATCTTCAAGAACTTCATCGATGTCACCGACAAGCTCAGGAGAGACCCCCAGCATCTCCTCCAGTATCTTCTGAAGGAACTCGGAACCCCCGGGAACCTCGAGGGACGCAGGGTCGTCTTCAAGGCGAAGATCAGCAAATCCCACATCGACGAGAAGATCGCGGATTACACCGAGACCTACGTCATCTGCTCCGAGTGCGGCAGGCCCGACACCCACATCGAGAAGGAGGACAGGACCTTCATCCTCGTCTGCGAGGCCTGCGGTGCGCGCAGACCCATCATGGTGAGGAAGGCCGCAAGGGCGGAGGATGTGAACACCCTGCGCCCCGGAGATGTCATCGAGGTCACCATCAACGATGTCGGAAAGAAAGGGGACGGCGTCGCCAAATACATGGATTACCTGGTGATAGTCCCCGGAACCGCCAGGGGGACCAGGGCCAACGTCAAGATCACCAACATCTCGGCGAAAACCGCTTTCGGACAGGTCACCACCGAGTCCGTCAACCACTGAGATATGAAGTACTTCGTCGAGTCGTACGGATGTACGATGAACTACGGGGAAGGCGAGGAACTGGCCGAGCGCATGGATGCGCTCGGCTACGTCCGCGCCCCCTCCGCAGACGGGGCGGATCTGGTCATCCTCAACACCTGCACCGTGGTCGACACCACGGAGAAGAAGATGATCAAGAGGATGAACGAACTGAAGGCTGCCGGAAAGCAGATCATCGTCACCGGCTGCATGGCGAAAGTCCAGGCGGGCAGGATAAGCGTCCGCCTCCCCGGATCGCTCATAATCCCTCCGGAGAATTACGACGGTTTTTCAGATGCCGTCTCCGGGATGTATGGATGCGGAACGCCCGTGTCCCCTTCCCGCACATCCGTGACAGCGGTCATCCCGATAGCGCAGGGCTGCAGGGGGAACTGCACATACTGCATAACGAGATTCGCGAGGGGGACCCTGTGCAGCTATTCCCCCGAAGGGATCAAAAAGCGTTTCGACAGCCTCATAGACTCCGGAGCGAAGGAGATCCTGATAACCGCACAGGATACGGGATGCTACGGCCGCGACATAGGCACGGATCTGGGGAAACTCCTGAAGGAACTCCTGAAAAAGGAAGGGGAGTACCGCATCAGGATAGGCATGATGAACCCCAACAGCCTGAAACCCGTACTGGACGGGGTCCTGGAGGCGTTCAGGGACAACCGCGTCTACCGCTTCCTCCATATCCCCGTACAGAGCGGCAGCGACGGTGTCCTGGAGAGGATGAAGAGGCACTACACTTCGGAAGACTTCTTCGCACTGACGGATGAGATCCGTGCGGCATATCCCGACATGAGCATCGCAACGGATCTCATAACCGGGTTCCCGGGAGAGACCGATGAAGAGCATTCCGCCAGCGTCGCCCTCATAAAGAAGCTTGGTGCGGACACGGTGAATATAACCCGCTTCTCTCCCAGACCCGGCACGGAAGCATTCTCCATGCCGCAGCTCAACGGGAGGATCTCCAAGGAGAGGTCCACCGAGCTCACCGAAGTCAAGAACGAGACGGAGAAGAACGTCAACTCGGGAATGGTCGGGAGGACCTACAGGGCTCTCGCGACCGAGACCTCTGAAGACGGATCGACGATACTGAGGACGGACAACTACAGGCCTATCGCGGTGAAGGAACATATTCCCCTGGGGACCTTCGCCGAAGTGACTGTCATCGACTGCCGTTCCACATATCTTATCGGCAAAAGCATTTGATTTTATAGAGGGATGGGTTAACCGTCCAACGACAGTCCTGTGGTGTAGTGGTCAATCATGCTGGCCTTTGGAGCCGGTGACCTCGGTTCGAATCCGGGCAGGACTACTCCATGTTCTCTCGGCCTGACTTCTGCGGGCCGGCTATGCGCGATCATCTCCGCACCGCTGCGTACGCCTGTTCGATCCGCATGATGCCGGATTGCGGACGGAAATTCCCATCGGGGAAGAACGCAACGGAAAGAATCTGAAAGAAAGAACAGATAGAAAATGAACAGAAATGGAAATGGGCGTTCGATGCTACGTTTAGTGCGTGGAAAACTGCCAAGGAACTGCCGAGAAAACCTTTACGATTTTCCTTGCAATTATTTCGCTTTGTAGATGTTGAGGGTTGGGCCGAAGCCCAACCCTGCGTAGGAGGTGATCCATCTGCAGGTTCCCCTACAGATACCTTGTTACGA
>CAZHJV010000016.1:0-16560 GCA_964533525.1 uncultured Methanomassiliicoccales archaeon
TGTCCGAGGGCGGGGACTGTCACGTCGGCCTTCGTCTTCTCGACGAGCTTTCCCTCCTCCTCGACGAAATATTTGCCGCATTCCGCACAGTATGTGTGGGTCTTCACCCCTTCGTCGGAACAGGACGGGGATTTCTCCGACACCGCGGTCAGCGTATGATGGGGCAGGATCAGGTCCGCATAGGTGCACGGTTCGTTCCCGGCCGCATCCCTGAATGTCATCCTGCATATGCTGCAGATGTAGTATGAATCGACACCGTCGGTGATACAGCCGGCCGGCACCTTATCCACGGGTCCGAGAGCGTGTCCCTCTATGGTCCATGAAGCAGTGACCGCATCGGATGTGCCGTCGGTCCATGCGTATCCCGTCTTGGGCACCGCGGAGAGCGTATGCGTTCCCGCGGCCGTCTCCGTGTTCCCGGATACGGCCATGTATACGCTGTCGAAACCGCCGATGTCGCTTTCGGACACGGTTATCGGGGAACCGGTCACATGATACGATCCCGTAACGGAGAGGACGGGCTTTGCGACCGTTGCGTATACGGCCGCCACATGGCTTCCGAGGGCGGACTCCGGAATCGAGGTCTTTCCGAACGGGAACACCACGAATGTGAGGTCGTCCGTGCTGCTGATCTCGAAACTGCCGTCGCCGAAACCGGAGATCGGACCGAGGAACGTGACCGATTCGAGGTCGGAGCATCCGCGGAATGCGTTCTTCCCGATGTACACCACCCCGCTCCCGACGGTCACCTTGGTGATCCCCGTCCCCCACGGACCGGTGTCCGTATAGTCGGCCGTGGATCCGTTCCCGGAGATGGTGAGCTCGGTGCCGTTGATGACCCAGGAGCAGTCCCCGGTATCCTGGACGATGGACCACTGCAGCGTCACGGCGCCGTCGGTCCCGTCGGACCATATGTAATCCTTCGTCTTCAGGGCCACGCTGAGTTCGTGGACGCCCGCGTCGGCGGCCGTCGCCCCGGAGAGCGTCATGTATCTGCCGTCGAAGCCGTCGATATCGCTTTCGGGCACGGTGATGTCGGACCCGGTGCAGTCGTACTCTTTCGAAACACGGAGTGCGGACGCATCCAACACGGCGTATCTTACCGCGGTGTTCCCGGATGCATCCGAGGGGATCAGCCCTCCCGACGCCGAGGGGTAGACGGTGAGGGCGCATCCGTCCCCGAGCGCGAAACAGTCCTTCCCGAAGGACGGGTTCCCGTCAAGCGTGACGGATTTGAGGCCGGAACATCCGCTGAAGGCATATCCGCCGATGGATGCGACCGATGCGGGTATCCTGACGGAAACGACTCCGGTGCATCCTTTGAACGAGTACTCGCCTACGGACGTCACGCCGTCCCCGATCGTTATCTCCGTGATCCCCGTCCCCCAGGGGCCGGTGTCCGCGTAATCGGCCATGGGTCCGTTCCCGGAGATGATCAGTTCGGTGCCGTTCAGGACCCACGTGCAGTCCCCTGTCGTCTGAACGATGGACCATCCGAGTCCGACCGGGCCCCAGGTCCCGTCGGACCATGCATAGCCGTCCTCGAGGGAGATCGTGAGCGTATAGATGCCCACGTCGGTCGCCGACGATCCCGACTCGATCCTCATATATCTGACATCGAAACCGGAGATGCTGCCCTCTGCCGAGATCGCGGACCCGGTATACGGGAATTCGTCGGAGGCGAGGGTCGGTTTTGCGGGGACCGCCTTCAGGACCTTCAGGTCCTGTCCGGTCACATCGCTGTCGAACATCCCGTACACCCTGTCGATAACGTCGGCGGGGGCGTACACCGCGAGGGTACCTGAACCGAGTTCGAAACTCCCGCTTCCGAGGGACTGCAGCTCCCCTCCGAATTTTACGAACGTGAGGGATCCGCACCCCTTGAACGCATCATCTTGGATCTCTGTAACGCTGGCGGGAATGCCTGCGAATTTCAGGGAGGTGCATCCTTCGAAAGACTTGCCCCAGATTGCCGTAACACCTGCGGGGATGTCTATGGATTCCAGGGAGGTGCATCCGCTGAATGCGGACTCATCGATTGCCGTAAGTCCGGAGGGGAGGGTCACGGAGACGAGGGAGGCGCATCCTTCGAAGGCTTCCGACCCGATTGCCGTAACGCCTGCGGGGATACCTATGGATTTCATAGAGGCGCACCCGTCGAAGGTCTCTCTCTCGATTGTTGTGACACCTGCGGGGATGTCCATGGATTTCAGGGAAATGCATCCTTTGAAGGCGTTCATTCCGATGGACGTGAGCCCGGACGGAAGAACCGCTGACTCCAGGGAGGCGCATCCTTCGAAGATACCTGTACCGATTGTTCTGAGCCCCGACGGCAGGACGACGGACCTCAGCGAGATACAGTTGAGGAACGTCTCTGTACCGAGAGCGGTGACAGCGCATTCCAATTCGGCGGACCTCAGCGAAGAACACTTCATGAACGCCTGACTTCCCAGAGTCTTCACGGTGCCGGGAAGGACTATGCTTTCCAGGGAGGTACAATTGTAAAAGGCACTGCCTTCGACCGTCTCGATCCCCTCCTGCAGGATGACGGTCCTCAGCGAGGAGATGCTGGCGAACGAGGAGTCCCCCACGGTGCGGACTGTGCCGGGGACGGTGATCTCCGTCAGTGCGCAGGATGCGAAGGCGGCTTTGCCTATCGTCTCCGCGGTGCCGAAGGATACAGTTGCGAGACTGTAGCATCTGTTGAACGCATAGGAACCGATGTATGTCACCCCGGGTTCAACAGTGACCTTCGTAGCGCTGCGCCATTCCGACGGATTCGTGCCCCATTTGTAATCGGCCATCGCACCGGAACCGGCGATGACCAGTTCGGTACCGTCCATGTACCAGTAGCAGTTCCCGGTCCTGTTCTTGGCGATGTGCCAGGATGCTTCCACCGCACCCCATGTGCCGTCAGACCATGCGTATCCGTCCTTGGGAACAAGACTCGCGATGTATCTGCCTTCGGCGGTCCCGCTGAAAGTCCCGACGGGTTCCATGATGTCGTCGTCATACCCGCCAAAGAGGTCTTCGGGATCCACGGAAAGCTCCCCCGAAGTGTACGCGCACACCTTGGACGGCAGCACGGTCGGTTTCTCCACGGCGAAACGGATACTCCCGGAGGAACCGGATGCCGTGACGCTTATCTCGAAGACCGACGGGGCGTATACGACCAGCGTGAAGGGCGAATCGGAGAGTTCCAGGCTGTTTATCCCGAGGGCCGAGGGGATGCTCCCGAACGTGACGGATGCCACGGAGGAGCAGCCGTAGAAGGCACAGTCCCCGACGGTGCCGAGACTGTCGGGGAACACGAGCGTGGTCAGGGAGGTGCAGCCGGAGAATGTATACTTCCCGATCTCCTGAATCCCGTCGCCGAACACGACCTCTTTCAGTGCGGATCTGCTGAGGTACCACGGAGTGTTCCCGTAATAGTCCGCAGAGGTCCCATCGAAACTGTAACCGTGCCCGATACCGGTGCCTTCGGTGAATACCACCTTCTCTATGCCGGTGCAGCCGGAGAATGCCGAATCGGAAGCCGCGTCGAAGCTTATCGGAACCGTCAGCTCTTTCATGCCCGAACATCCGGAGAACGCACCTTCGCCGAGGGACGTCACGGATTCCGGAATCGTCATACTTGCGAGGGCCGCGCAGCCGGAGAATGCGTATTTCCCGATCGTCCCGAGGACGTCGGACACCGTCACGCTCTCCAGAGAGGTACAGTCGGAGAATGCGTAATCGTTCACGGTCTTCATACCTGAAAGATCGATGCTCCGGAGAGATGTGCATCCGTAGAACGCATAGCCGTCCACGGCCTCCGCACCGGACGGAAGGGACACACTCTGCAGGGAGATGCATCCGCTGAACGTCCTCTCCGGGACGGAGGCAATCGCACATTGGATGTCCGCGGTCTGCAGGGAGATGCAGCCGGAGAACACGCCCGTACCGAGGTCATTCACGGTTCCGGGGAGCGTTATGCTCTCCAGGGATGCGCAGCCGGAGAATGCGTAATCTTTCACGGCCGTGAGTCTGCCGGCGATGTCCACCGTCTTCAGCCCGGTGCAGCCGTAGAACGCCTTCGAATCGACATACGAGACGCCGGACGGGATGTCCAGGGATTCCAGGGAGACGCATCCGCTGAACGCCTCCGATCCGATCGACTGCAGTTCCGACGGAAGAACGGCGGAGGCCAGGGACGTGCATCCCGCGAATGCGCGGGCCCCGATGTTGGCCACTCCCGAAGCGACCGTCACCTTGGTGACCGAAGTCCCCCAGGGCGCGGGATCCGATGCCGTGTAATCCTTCATGTTCCCGGCCCCGGAGATGGTGAGCTCGGTACCGTTCAGGACCCACATACAGTCTCCGGCGGTATTCTCCAGGATCTCCCACTCGGCGGTGACGGCATCCGTAGTACCGTCGGACCATACGCCGTCCTTCGGCGAGACGGAAAGGGTGTACTTCCCGACGTCCTTTTCGGTGTTGCCGGAGACAGTCATATATTCGGCGATGAACCCCTGGATACCGCTGTCCGGGACCGTGATGTCCAGTCCGGTGTAGTAGTACTTCCCGGGAACAGAGATCGAGGGCTTGGCATACACGATCTGCTTGACCGTGGTCTTGGGTCCGAGACTGGCCGCAGGGATCTCATCGGGTTCCACATTCGTGGAGAAGGAGTGTTCCACGGTGTCGCTGATGTTGAAACTGTTGTCCTCCAGCGTCGGAACCCCTTTGAATGTCACGACATTGAGTCCGATGCAGTCCCTGAAGGCGTAGCTTCCTACCGATGACGAACCGCCGGACATGATGTAGATGTCCCTGAGGCTGCCGCATCCGAGGAATGCATACTCCCCGATGCTGCCCATCACGGACACGTCCGTCAGATTCGTGCATCCTGCGAATGCGTAGCTGCCGACCGACGACACACGCATCGGGAGACTCACCTCGGTGAGGCCCGTACAGTCCTTGAAGGCATAATTCCCGACATGCGTGACCTCTCTCACCGTCAGTTCGGTGATCGTTCTTCCGTACCACGGCGCCCTGTCGGTGTCGCTGTAGTCCTTCATCTCCACAATGCCGTCGTCATCGGCATCCTCTCCGGAGATGATGAGTTCGGTACCGTCGAGGATCCACATGAATTCGTACCCCTCGACCGTATTGAATATGTGCCACGTGAGGTACACTGGATCCCACGTGATCTTATCGGTCTCAGACCATGCATAGCCGTCCTTGAGGGAAACCGTGAGCGTATAGGCGCCCGGCTCCGTCCCGACGTTGCCGGAGATCTCCATGCATTCGGCATCGAAACCGTAGATGTCGCTGCCGGATACGGTGATCTGACTGCCGGTATAGCCGCAGTCCTTCTCCCCATCGATGAATGCAATAGAGGATTTGTAGAAATCCACGTCGTATCTGATGCTCACGCAGCTCCCGGTCGCACTGTCCGGTATCGTGTACCCGTCAGGCACCAGGGCTACCAGGGTCTGCGACCCGGTATCGGTGAGACTGAGACATCTGTCGCCGAGGGTCGGGTTCCCTTTGATAGTGATATGTTTCAGGGAGCTGCATCCTTCGAACGCACCCTCTCCGACCGTGTCGGCCTCTCCGCGGAATTCGACCTCCTCTATGGAGGTGCATCCGCTGAACGCATAGGTTCCGACATGCTTCACACCGTCCAGGAAGACCACCTTGGTGATCCCCGCCGTTCCCCACGGGGCGGGATCCGATGAGGTGTAATCCTTCATGTTCCCGGTTCCGGACCCTGCCGATACGGTCAGATCCGTACCGGAAATACTCCACGTGCAGTCCCCTGTCGTCCCGTCCTCGGCACGGACCCCGTCGGAATCCGCGGCCAAAAACCCGGCGCAGGCGATCAGCACAACAGCTGCAGCAATAACAGTTTTCGCAGACACCATGCGACTGTCTCCTTTAACAACGGTAAAGAAGTCTCTGTAATATACTAACGCTTTTCCGAAAAAACGTCACATCCTATCCACGGTGTCGATGATGTGATCGATTATCTTCTCGAACGCCGCGACCTCGTCCTCGGAAAATCTGCCGCGGAGGCTCTCCTCGATGCCCCCGAAGTCGGAATACATCTCGTCCATATCCTGTTTGTACTTATCGGAGATATCCAGGAACTGGACGCGGCCGTCGTCGGGACTCTTCCTGCGGACGAGGATGCCTTTCTCCTCCAGACGGTTGAGGCGGACGGTGACCGCCGACCTCGCTATTCCGAGGGTATCGGCTATCCACGATGCGGTACAGCGGGGATTCCCTCCGATCATGCAGATATAGAGGACATCGGTGTAGGACAGGGTGGGATCAATCTGGTTCGAATAGCGCAGCTCGCTCAGGATGTAGGCCTGGAACAGCCTCGCGATCGGTCCTCCGATCTTCATAACCGCTCGTAATGATTCGATTCTTAAAATCAATTTCTATATATAATTCTGAAATTATAACCAAATTATGGCATCCAAGAATCTCGGGGACATCAGGACCCCGGGACAGATCCTGCGTTTCGCAGTCCCGACGATCATCGTCATGGTGAGCATATCCACCTATTCGATCGTCGACGGGGCGCTGATCTCCAATATGATCGGCACCGATGCGCTCGCGGGTCTGAACATCATAATGCCGGTGTGCGGCCTCCTCTCCGCCTTCGGATTCATGTTCTCCACGGGAGGCTCCGCCTACGTGGCCACGAAGATGGGGGAGGGTGAAAACGAAAAAGCGAACAGGGCGTTCTCCGGCATAGTCCTGACCGCGGTCGCGGTATCGGCCGTGACGGCCGCCGCCATCCTCGTCTACGCATCACCTCTGGTGGACCTCATGGGTGCGGACGACACCATCCGCGGGTACGCCCTCGACTACATGAACGCGTACATGCTGTTCGCACCGCTGCTCATAATCCAGTTCCTCGCCACTCAGTTCCTGATCGTGGCGGGGAGGCCCGGGCTCTCCCTGGCGGGATCCCTGGGGGGAGGAATCGCCAATGTCATCCTGGACATCGTCCTGATGGGACCTCTGGACATGGGAATGCGGGGCGCGGCGGTAGCGTCCGGGATCGGTTCCGCCGTCCCGTTCGCGGTGGGTGCGGCGTACTTCGTATTCGGGAAGAACTCCCCCGTGAGGTTCGTCCGTCCGAGCTTCGAAAGGAGGATGCTCGCCAAGACCTGCTCCAACGGGGCGTCGGAGATGGTCACGGAACTGTCGGGGTCCGTCACGACCCTCCTGTTCAACCTCGCCATGATGAAGTACTTCGGACCGGACGGGGTCTCCGCCATAACCATCCTGATGTACGTGCAGTTCCTGGCGATAGCGGTAACGATGGGGTACTCGATGGGAGTGGCGCCCGTGATGTCCTACTGCCGCGGGGCCGGAGACAAAAAAGGCATGAAAGGGCTGTTCAGGATCAGCCTCACGTTCATCGGGACGTTCTCCGTCGCGGTGTTCATACTGCTGGAACTGTTCGCAGGGAGTCTCATAGGTCTGTTCGCCGGAAGTTCGGAACATGTCATGGAACTCGCCGTGTCCGGGGCTGTGATCTACTCCTTCGCATTCCTGCTGATGGAATTCAACGGATATACATCGTCCCTGTTCACGTCCCTATCCAACGGTCTCGTGTCCGCCGTGATTTCGTTCATCAGGGGGCTGTGCCTCCTGGCACCGATGATTGTCATCCTGCCCATGCTCATGGGCGGGGACGGCATATGGTACGCCGTCCCCGTGACCGAAGCCGTCACCGCGGTCGTATCGGCGGCGTTCATAATCCGTCTGGGGCCCCGTTACGGATTCATGAGCCGCGGAATGCCCTCCTAATCAATTTTAGGTATACCAAAATTATATAAATGATTTAGACTATCCTAAATACAGTGTGCGAAGTGACATCGGACACCGAGAAAAAGCGATAGGAGGCGCATGAGAAAAAGAACAGGGCTCCATCAGAACTTCCAAATGGTAATCCGAGGCGGCATTCTGTGCAGAGGGTGCCGCCCCTCCGTATTATGACCTCTGCCCCCGAACGATGTTTTTACATACCATGACAAAGATTGTCACGCATGGCCATTACCTGCGGTTTCATAGGATTCGGTCTCATCGGCGGATCCATCGCGCGTGCTCTGAAGGATTCCGGTAAGGATGTCCGCATCATCGCATACGACACCGACAGGAACGCAATGACCCAGGCATACAGAGACGGTACCGCCGACATCATCCTTTCGGAGATCGGACCCGCCTTCTCCGACTGCGATTTCATATTCCTGTGCGCACCCGTGAAAGCCAATATGGCGAATGCTGAGAAAGTGAAACCGTTCCTCTCCCCCGGGACCGTCCTCACGGATGTGGGCAGCGTCAAGGGGGAGATGCACAGGAGGATGGAGGAACTGGGCCTCGGGGACGTGTTCATCGGCGGCCACCCAATGGCCGGCAGCGAGAGGACCGGCTACGCCAACTCCAAGGCGAAACTCCTGGAGAACGCATACTACGTCATCACCGCGACCGAAAAGACCCAGCAGTCCGAATTGGAGAAGTACCGCGCCCTCGTGGAGGCCATGGGGGCCATCCCCCTGGTGATGTCCTTCGGACTCCACGACCGCGTCACCGCCGCCGTGAGCCATGTCCCCCACGTCATATCCGCCTCCCTCGTCAACCTGGTGGAAGACAGCGACTCCCCCGAAGGAGAAATGAGGATGATCGCCGCCGGAGGGTTCAGGGACATCACGAGGATCTCCTCGTCCTCCCCGGAGATGTGGAGGGACATCTGTCTGACCAATGCGGAGAACGTCTCCGCCCTCCTGGACGGTTACATCCGGTCCCTGGAGGATATCAAAGAATCCATAGAATCGGGGGACGGGGAGAGGCTGCTGTCCTTCTTCGGCTCCGCGCGGAGATACCGCGACACCTTCCCGGAGTCCTCTTCGGGACCGATAAAGACCGACAATTCCGTCCATGCGGAGATCCCGGACGAACCTGGAGCCCTCGCGGTCATAATGACCCAGATAGCGGCCCGCGGCATAAACGTGAAGAACGTCGGCATAGTCCACAACCGCGAATTCGAGACGGGATCCCTCAGGATAGAGCTCCATGACAGGAACGACGTGGAGAAGGCGAAGGCCCTCCTCTCGGCACACGGATATCAGGTCGGCGAGCGATACGGATTAATCGCCCCCCGGCATACGGGATGAACATGCAGGAAGCAGACCTCTCCCGCCTGGGAGAATATGTGGATGCGGTGAACGACATCCAGAGCAAATGGATGCTGGTGACCGCGGAGAACGGCGGAAAGATGAACACCCTCACCGCATCGTGGGGAGGACTCGGAAGCCTCTGGAGGAGGAAGGTGGCCTTCATCTTCATAAGACCCAGCAGGTACACTTACGACTTCATAGAGGCCAGCGGAAGGTTCACCCTGACCTTCTTCGACGGGCACATGGACGCCCTCTCCTACCTCGGGAAGACCTCCGGAAGGGACGTCCCGGACAAAGCGGAGAAGGCAGGACTGACGCCCACCCACGTGGACGGACAGCCGACCTTCGAGGAAGGACGTCTGATGATCTCCTGCAAGGTGATCTACAGAGATCCGATCGAGAGGGAGAAGTTCACCGACCCCGCCCTCGACGACGAGGTGAACCCCGGAGGGAACCGCTCCGTCGTCTACGTCGGCGAGATCGAAAAAGCATACATCGCCTGATCTGGCACATCGGAGCGAAGGGGGCCGTTCAGGCCCTCTTCTTCTCCAGAACCTTCTTCTTCACCAGGAACGCCGCCTCGGATCCGCTCGTCGAGAACACGTCGGCTCCGCCTTTCATCGCGGCCTCCTCGGAGACAGTCATTCCGCCGGCGTTGAACACGATCCTGTCCTTTATCCCGGCGGAGACGAGCATCTCGCCGATCTTCCGGATCTTCGATGCGACGGAGGCGAATTCCCCGGATACGCAGCAGACGGTGACGTCGGGGGCTTCGCAGAATCCGACGATATCGTCCTCCATCATGCCCATCTCGACAATCTGGGTCTCGAAGCCCATTATGCCCAGGAGGGTGGCCATGAGATTCCTCCCCTCGACGTGGATGTCCAAGGCGGCCACGACGGCTTTTCCCAGATCCGGCCTCGGGATGTCGTTCTCCTCCCTGACCATGTATGCCGTCCTGACGGTGTTCATGAACTGGGGGAACATGAGCCTGCCCGACTCGTACTTCTTCCCTGCCTCCACGATGCCGCGGTCGATGCCTTCGGAGTCGATCTCCTCCAGGGATACGCCTTCGGAAAGCGTCTTCTTCACAGCATCCAGGGCACTTCTGGGGTCCGCACGGATCACGGCCTCCGCGACATCGTTCACCGACATGATAAATCCTCGAAAAAACAGCACTGCGTGTAAACCTTTTGAATTGAATACTCGGGCGGACGGAAACGTCCGCCGGACCGGAATCCTTCTCCCGGATCAGTTGGAGGCGGGTCCCCACAGGAAGGAGACGAGCATCACGCAGAAGACGGCGGCTGCCATGACGGCTGCAAGCTTCATTCCGGGCGTGATGACGATTTTCTTTTTGGCTTCCATTTCAAACACCTGCCGCGACGGGCATATCACTGCATCGGCTATGCAACGGCAATATAAAAGATTCTCCCGAACCCCGTCCCCGGACGGAGACTCCGGCCGGTGACGATGAACCATATGTGCCAGATATCGAAAACGGACTCGATACCGTACCATTCCCTATATATGGGACAAACCATAACGCAGACTATGGCAACTTACGTCATACTCCACACCAACATGGGAGACATCAAGATCAAAATGCACGAGGACATGCCCATCACCACCGGCAACTTCGTGAAACTGGCGAAAGAAGGATTCTACGACGGTACCATCTTCCACAGGGTCATCAACGACTTCATGATCCAGGGAGGAGACCCCACCGGAACCGGCATGGGCGGACCCGGATACACCATCGACGACGAGTTCGGGCACGGACACTCCAACAAACCCGGATTCGTATCCATGGCCAACACCGGACGTCCCCACTCCGGAGGCAGCCAGTTCTTCATCAACACCAATGACAACGGCTACCTGGACAAAGAGAATCCCTCCACCCCCTACGCCCACCCCGTCTTCGGACAGGTCGTCAGCGGAATGGATGTCGTCGAGAAGATCCAGAAGGTTCCGACCGACAGGAACGACAAGCCCCGCCAGAACGTCACCATTGAGAAGGCGGAAGTCATCGAGGAGTGATTTCTATGACAGGAGCTGCCGGAAAAAACCGCCATGTCTTCGAGGCGATCGGTCTCGCGAAGGTCGTCATAGAAGACGGAAAAGTGATCGAAGTAGGGCAGCCCCGGCTGGATTACTGCCCCCTGTACAAAAAATTCGGGGGGATGGAGAAGATCACCCCCGAAGCAATTAGGGAGAACATAGAATTCCGCATCAGGGATTTCGGTCTCTGCACCGAGAACAGGAAGGTGCGCGCCGGAGATTACGTCACCTTCGGCATTTCCGAGATCCTCAGCACCGCCCTCGCAGACGGCTGCATCGATGCGGCCGTCGTCGCGGCCGACGGATGCGGGACCGCCGTGATCACCGAACCGGAACTCCTGCAGGGGCTCTGCGGGAGGATCTCCGGACTCGTGGAGACGAGTCCTCTGCAGACGGTCCTCGACGCCGTCGGAAGGGACAACGTCGTGGATCCGGAGACTGTTCCCCTCGACCAGATCAAGGGGGCCGAAATGGCCGATGCGAAGGGATTCGGAAAATTCGCCGTCACCGTCGCAAGACCGAAGGATGCGGAGGAACTCCGTGCGAGATACGGAAACAGGATCATCCTGGTCGCGGTGCACACGAGCTGCATAAACAGCGAAGGCGCGAAGACCTATTTCGACCGCTGCGACATGATAACCGCATGTGCCAGCGCTCCTCTCAGGGAAGAAGCGGCGAAGAGGGATGTCATCGTCGCAGGCAACAAGGTCCAGATCTACGGCGTCACGGACATCGGGAAGAAGATGGTCGTCGACAAACTGACGTCCATCGGAAGGAAGCCTTATGCGGGGGAGCCTCTGGACGAACCCCGTCCGCTCCTGTCTTCCTGATAATTCAATAGGTCTCGAGCACGAGATGGGTGCCGGAGCGCAGGTAGATCAGCGGGATTCCCGCCTTCCTCGCTCTGCGCCTGAGTTCCTTGTCATTGGTGAGGATATACCCGTGCTCGCGCTCGGCGGCCTCCAGCACCGAATCGTCGCCGTGGGACTCGGTCTGCACTATCTCCCTTGTCCTCGCAAGGGAAAGGGCGGCCTTCGCCCACTTGCTGTCGAGATGCTTCAGTTCTCCCACAAGGGGGCCGGGGACGACGAAACGTACGTCCCCGAGAAGATTGCGGACTTCGATATCGATATTGAGTCCGACCTCAAAAGGCATGAGTAAGGCGTTTGTGTCCAGAACAACGGTCTGCATACCGTCACTGACCGATGATGCCGTATCCGATGAGTCTCCACTTGTTGGAGATCCTTCTCGAGATCGCGACCCTCTGATTGGGCAGGATGCACACCGGGAGCTTCAGAACGACGTCGGCGTAGCCTTCGTGGGCGCTCTTGACGATACCCACGGTGGTGGCGGTACCGACGCTGAGCATGAGGGGCTCGTTGCTCTTGATATCGTCCACGACGAGGTCCGCCGCGGAACCGACGACACGGTCCAGAAGGACCGTCTTCATCTTGAACGAACTCACCACGGGAGGCAGCTTGCCGGGGATCCCGACGACCCTTCCGGTAAGACCGTCCGATTTCGTGATGGACGGATCGAGCTCGGTGCCGATGGCGATGAGCCCTCCGGGAAGGACCTCCTTGACGCTCTTCTCCCCCGCTTCGAGGGAGACGACCTTGGCGGTGATCCTCTCGTAGGTCGCTTTTCCTGCGACCTCCACGCGTCTTCCGGGAACGACCTCGATCTCGTCGCCGACCTTCAGCTTCCCCTGCATCAGGGAACCGCCGATGACTCCTCCGCGGAGTTTGTCGGGAGTGGTCCCGGGCGAGTTGATGTCGAAGGAACGGGCCACATGCATGATGGGCTCCACGCTCGTATCCTTCTTGACGTTGGCCACGATGTGTTTCTCGATGGCCTCGATCAGAAGGTCGATGTTGACGCCGCGGTTGGCGGACACGGGGATGATGGGGGCGTTCTCGGCAACGGTGCCTTTCACGAACTCCTTGATCTCCCTGTAGTTCTGCATCGCCTGCTCGCGGGTGACGATGTCGATCTTGTTCTGCACGATGACGATCTTGTCGATACCGATGATCGACAGTGCCATCAGATGCTCTTTGGTCTGCGGCTGGGGGCAGCGCTCGTTGGCGGCCACGAGGAGGAGGGCCCCGTCCATGAGGGCGGCACCCGACAGCATCGTGGCCATAAGGGTCTCGTGCCCAGGGGCGTCGACGAACGACACCGCCCTGAGGAACTCCGTCTCGGAACCGCATACGGGGCACTTCTTGGAAGTGCAGTAGGCGGCGGACCCTTCGCAGCTGGGACACTTGTAGAAGGCTACGTCTGCGTACCCGAGTCTGATGGAGATCCCTCTCTTGATCTCCTCGGAGTGACGGTCGGTCCACTCGCCGGAAAGTGCCTTGGTGAGGGTCGTTTTCCCGTGGTCGACGTGCCCGATCATCCCGATGTTGATCTCGGGCTGCTTCTGTACCTTCATTCCTTCTTCTCCCCGTCGCCGCCGGCCAGGAGGTCCTCGATGGGTTTGGGACCGTACTCGACGACTGCGATGTTGATCTGGACGATCTCGGGGGAGATGGTGGAACCGCGGGCTGCGACCCTCTTCCTCTCTCCGGGGTACTTCTCATGGAATCCGAGTCCGTCGGAGAGGAGGAGTTTTACCCTCTTCTTTCCGGGAAGGTCGGCCCTCATGGGGGTTCCGGTCTTGTCGCTTCCGCCGGTAATCTTGACTTTGTAGCCGGGGAGTCCGAAGAAAATTCCGTCGATAGTCTCCCCGATGTTCTTGCCATTCAGGGAGTTCGCGTAGTCACCGGACACGGCAACATTGTAGGATTTGCCGGTCTTCACATCGTTAACAATAGCTTTGTAGACTATGTCTGCCATTTGAACACCTGTGATGGCTCCCTATCGGAGGTCCCCTTATATATTTATCGTAAAAGGAAGGGACTACCGGAGGCAGGGATCGGCGGATGCCCGGAATGGCTGGAAGCCGTATGTGCCAGATGTCGGAAAACATACGGTTCCGCGTACAGGGGCCGCACATGCTTCCGGCATACCTGCATCATCCGATGAAAACGCAATGTGCCAGATACCGGGAAATCACATTCCCCAGAAAGGTTCGGAACGCCTCTTGATGGCGACCGTATCGGAAAGCGCCAGCCTCTCGTCGTCCGTCAGATCGACCTTCTGCACTTCCTTGTAACCGGACTCGATCATGTCGACGTACAGGACGTCGTTCTCGTTGATCTGTCTGCCCACGGTGACGCCGTCGATGGCCACGGAGACCTCCTCTCCCTGGACGCCCTCCTTGAGGACGGTGCCGTCGTCGTCGCGGACCGATTTGATGGTCCCGCAGTCCTTGCCTTCCCTGTCGATGAGATTCTCCCCGACGCGGATCCTTCCCGCCAGTACCCTGACCCCGACCACGGCGGGCTTGTTGACCCTGAAGATGTGATCCGGAAGGATGGTGATCTTGGCCGGGAATGCGAACTCGAGCCTCTTGTCGGACTCGTTCTGTCTCGTAGACTCCTCGAGCCAGAGCTTGTAATCGTCGATGAGGGCGTAGACGATGTTGTTCGTCATGACCCTGATGCTGTGGGTGGCGATCTCCGCCTCCGCATCCTTGGACACGGCGACGTTGAATCCCAGGATGACGTGGTGGGTGTCGTTGCCGTAGGAGGATTCCAGGATATCCCTGCGGGTGATCTCCCCGATACCGTACTTCCTGATCGGTATGCCGGCGGCCTTCGCCTCGTAGGCGAGGGCCTCCAGAGAACCGATGGCGTCGGCCTTGATCGTGATACCCTTGTCCTCGGTCTCGATCTTGATGGACGTCTCCTCGGAGATCTCCCCGACGGCGGGATCCTTCGCATTCTTGACCACGCGGATGGGCGCTCCCGCGATGACGCCGGTGGCGTCCTGCACGGCGATCTTCACGCCTGCGGCTGCGTGGAGTTCCTTGACATTGTCGAACCTGTCCCTCGGGTCGCGGATCTCATCCAGGGGCTTCGGTTTGAGGATGGCCTTGATGCGGGTGACGATGGGTGCACCCCTGGTGCCGATGGCCACGGTGGCCCCGGTCTTGAGGGTACCGGAGTAAAGGATCATGTCGAGGGTCTGTCCCAGCCCCTTGACCTCCTTGACCTCGAGGACGGTACCCTTACCGGGACCCTCCTCCTTGGTGAGTCTCGTCTCCAGGAAGCGCTGTGCGAGACCGATGAGCATGAGCATGAGGTCGGGCACACCCTCCCCGGTCTTCGCGGAGATGGGGATGAGGGCGACGGCCTTGGTGAAGTCGTCGATCCTGTCGTACCTGTCGGCGAAGACGCCGTTGCTCGAGAGCTGGGAGATGATCTCGTACATGTGCTGCTCGAACACCTGCCTCGTATGATCCTGCTGCTCCCTCTCCGAGAGGACGAAGGCGCGGTCGTCCGAGGAATTCCACCCTTCGACCGTGTCGACCTTGTTGAGGGCGATGACGAAGGGGGTCTTGTACTGCCTGAGAATGTGGATGGATTCGATGGTCTGGGGCATCAGCCCTTCCCTTATGTCGATGACGAGGACGGCGAGATCCGCCAGGGATCCTCCCCTCGCGCGGAGCGAGGTGAACGCCTGATGTCCGGGAGTGTCGATGAAGAGCAGTCCGGGAACGGTGAATTTCTTGCCGCCGATGATGGGGCCGCACATCTCGTAGATGCGGTCTATCGGGACTTCCGTCGCACCGATATGCTGGGTGATGGCGCCGGCCTCCCTGTCTCCGACGGCCGTTCCTCTGATCCTGTCGAGCAGTTTGGTCTTGCCGTGATCGACATGGCCGAGAACACTGACTACGGGCTGCCTTATCGCCATTAAACCACCTCACGGAATATGAAAAAGAATGGAAGGGGCCCGGGGGCCCCCTCCGGGTTTACTCGTAGATCCACTTGTCGGAATCTCTCTTGTAATCGACGAGATCCTCGGGCCTGAAGAAGATACCGATCTCCCTGGCCGCCGACTCGGGAGAGTCGCTTCCGTGGATGATGTTTACACCGGTGACCATGCAGTAGTCGCCGCGGATGGTTCCGGGGGCGGACTCCTGGGGGTTGGTCTTTCCCATGATGTTCCTGCATACCTGGACGGCGTTCTCGCCTTCCCAGACCATCGCGAAGACGGGTCCGGAGGTTATGTAGGAGATCAGGGACGGGAAGAACTTCTTGTCCTTGTGCTCGGCGTAGTGCTTCTCGGCCGTCTCCTTGGGGATGACCATGAGCTTCGCCGCGACGAGTTTCAGTCCCTTCTTCTCGAAGCGGGACATTATCTCTCCGACGAGTCCGCGCTGGACTCCGTCGGGCTTCACCATCAGGTAGGTTCTCTCCATAGCCAT
>CAZHJV010000016.1:16660-26979 GCA_964533525.1 uncultured Methanomassiliicoccales archaeon
CTGGCGCGCGGTCTTCTCGGAGTGAGCCTTCTCGGTCCAAAGGGTGGTCCTGGGGACCCTCTTCAGCTCGATCATGTTCTTGTAGCACTTGTTGGCGTCGAAGAACAGGACGGATCCGTCCTTCTTGACGAACATCTTGCCGGTTCCGGGCACGATGACCTTACCGCAGAACGAGCATTTCCTCTCCTCTACCATTCAAATCACCTTCCCATTCCGAGTTTTCTGGCTTCTCTGGAGGTCTCCCTGAGCATCAGGATGTCGCCCATTCTGACGGGCCCCATGATGTTCCTGGTGATGATCCTCCCCTTGTCGCGGCCGTCGAGAACACGGACCTTGACCTGGGTTGCCTCTCCGGTCATTCCGGTGCGGCCGATGATCTCGACCACCTCGGAGGGGATGCTGTCGGTGTCGACCATTCACATCCCTCAGTTCTTCAGGTCCTTGACGGCTGCGGCGATCTCATCGAGCTGGGCTTTTCCGTTTCCGACATCGACGATGGCGACGGACGCGGTGGGCTTCTCGAGTCCGATTGCCTTTCCGAGCTCCTCCTTGGAGGGAACGTACACGTAGGGGACGTTCTTCTCGTCGCAGAGGGCGGGCATGTGGGCGAGGATCTCGGGGGGCTCGACATCGGTTGCCATGATGACGATGGCCGCCTCTCCGCGCTCGACGATCTTGGTGACCTCGTTGGTTCCTTTCTTGACCTTTCCGCTGTCCCTTGCGACCTCGGCGAGGGCGTATGCTTTGTCAGAAAGTTCCTTGGGGGTCTCGAATTTCACGAATACTGCCATTTCAATTACCTCTTTCAGGTGCTCAGCACCATCATTATTCATCGGCTCCAAAAGAGCGGGAGAGGACTATCGGGTGGTTGTATAAAAGGGTTGGCAGAATGCAGAATGTACGCCGTCACAGTATGATATCCTGAAAATGACGGATTGGACGGATGCAAACGGATATTTATACAGGTGCGTCCTAGGCTGACGGGATGTTAGGGTTCGTCAGGGAACTGTACCACTACCGCCCCATGGTCATGAACCTCGTGAAGAGGGACATCCGGGGCAGGTACAAGGGATCGGTTCTCGGATTCCTGTGGAATTTCATCCTCCCCTTGATGCAGATTTTGGTGTACATCATGGTGTTCACCATAGTGTTCAAACAGAACATCGAACACTACTACGTCTACCTGATAGTCGGGATGGTGCCATGGATAATGTTCTCCGATTCCGTCAGCAGCGGGGCCGGATCCGTGGTGGATAATTCCCAGCTGATCACCAAAATATACTTCCCGCGGACGGTGATACCGGTATCCATCGTCATCTCGAAATTCATCAATTTCCTGATCTCCATGGCCATAGTGTTCATCGTGTTGGCCGTCGGCGGACACGGATTCGAGGTCTATGCCCTTCTGACGACGCCCTATGCCGTCGCATGTCTGTTCATGTTCTCCCTCGGTCTCGCCGTTCTGCTGGCGGCCGCGGACGTGTATCTGAGGGATGTGCAGTACCTGATCACCGTCCTTCTGATGATGTGGATCTGGATGACTCCCATCATGTACGTGCAGGACTTCATAGAACACCCCGTCTTCGAATTCATCCTCAGCATCAATCCCATGACCTATATCACGGAACTTTTCCAGGATGCCCTCTACTGGAAGGCGGTGCCTGCGATGGAGACCGTTCTGATCTCCCTCCTGGAATCCGTCGCCATGATGGCAATCGGGTTCTGGGTGTACCAGAAGGTCTCCCCCGACTTCGCGGAGGTTCTGTGAATGCATCCGGGCAACGCCATCGAGGTCAGGGACGTCTGCAAGACATTCGGGATCCACAGATCAACCTCTATCAAGGACCGCATCGTATACTTCTCGAGAAAGAACAGACCCAAAGGGAAGGAGGTGCTCCGCGACATATCCTTCGATGTGAAAAAAGGGGAGGCGCTGGCGATCGTCGGGAGGAACGGTTCCGGGAAGAGTACGATCCTGAAACTCCTGACGGGCATAATCCGCCCGAACAAAGGTACGATAGAGACCGAAGGGAGGGTGTCGTGCCTCATCGAACTTGGTGCCGGATTCCATCCCGACATGTCCGGACGCGAAAACGTATACATCAACGCCTCCATATTCGGATTGGACAGGGAGGAGACGGACGAACGCATGCAGGATATCCTCGATTTCTCCGAACTGGGGGAACACATCGACGAGAGGGTCAGGGATTACTCCTCCGGCATGTACATGAGACTGGCGTTCTCCATAGCCATCAACGTCAACGCGGACATACTCATCGTGGACGAGATCCTGTCGGTGGGAGATATCGCATTCCAGAAGAAATGCATGGACAAGATCATGGAACTGAAAGATAGCGGCGTGACCATAGTGCTGGTCACGCAGTCCCCTGACCAGGCATCGGCCGTATGCGACCGTGCGATGTGGATCAACGATTCCCGCATGCGGATGATCGGAGAAAGCGGCGAAGTATGCTCCGCATACCGTGATTTCATGATGAAAAAGTTCGAACAGTGATTGAAAACCGATTACATTCCGGCAAAAAAGCAGGCTGTCAAATGTCCCAGAAAAAGATATCCTATGTTTTCAGACATCCGAAAGCGCTGATCCGTCAGATAAATTCGGAGAATTTTGAAAAATTCCTTTCTTACAGCAAAGCCAACGGTCTCCGTGCATCCTGCGCACATATGCTGGAATGCGTCTATCCCGAGAAAGACTACCGTCGGATCTCCGCAAAAAACGAACACTACAGCGAGAACTATAACTTCACCCTTCTGAAATACCCCGAATCGGCGGAACCGCTGGTTTCGATAATAATTCCCGTGTACAATCACTTCGAACTCACCTACGGGTGCATCGAATCTTTGATCGAAAACGACGAGAACATCCCCACGGAGGTCATCATCGCCGACGACCGCTCCGCGGACAAAACCGCCGAACTGGAAAAATACATAACCGGGACACGGCACGTCAGGACCGAGCGCAACTCCGGATTCCTCCTTAACTGCAACAACGCCGCGAAGCATGCGAAAGGAAAGTATCTGTTCTTTTTGAATAACGATACCCTGGCCACCCCCGGCTGGCTGAGTCCCCTCGTAAACCTTATGGAATCCGATGATTCAATCGGAGAGGTGGGATCCAAACTGCTGTTCGACGACGGAGCGCTCCAGGAGGCGGGAGGAATACTGTGGCATGACGGATCTGCATGGAATTACGGCAGAGGTTCCGACCCGTCCTGTTCCGAATTCAACTACGTCAAAGAGTGCGACTATATCACGGGGGCAGCGATGCTGGTCCGCAGGGACCTCTTCGAGAAAATAGGGGGGTTCGACGAACGCTTCGTACCCGCATACTGCGAGGACAGCGATCTTGCATTCTCGATCAGGAAGATGGGATTCAAAGTGATATATCAGCCCGAATCCGTCATCATACATTTCGAAGGCAGAAGCAACGGGAAAAGTACAGAAAGCGGACTGAAACAATATCAGATCGAGAACACCGGAAAATTCTACGAAAAATGGAAAGATACTCTCCGTTCGGAAAATGCACTGAACGGGAGGCATATATTCAATGCAAGGGACCGCACCCTCAACAGGCAGACGGTACTGTTCATAGACGAGACCATCCCGATGTATGACGACAATGCCGGGAACCGCACCGTATACGACTACATCAAAACACTTGTCTCGATCGGAGCGAATGTGAAATTCATCCCCAACAATTTCTATTACGACCCGAAGTACGTCCCCATCTACGAACAGATGGGCGTGGAGGTGCTTTACGGCCCGTACTATGCCAACAATTGGCAGAAATGGATATCCGACAACGGGGAATCCATCGATTACGTCATGCTTTTCAGGCCCAGCTGCGCCGAGAAGTACATGGATTTCATCAGACTGCACACGAAGGCGAAGATACTGTACAACGTGTGCGACCTCCACTATCTGCGCCTGATGAGGGAATACGAAGTCACCGGCGATGAATCCCTTCTGAGAGAATCCGAGGAGTCCAAAAAGACGGAATACCATTATATGGACAATGCGGACCGCTGCATAACCGTGAGTACGGACGAGCGGAAACTGATGCAGCAGATCATTCCGCCTGAAAAAGTCCGGGTCTACCCCATATTCTGTTTCGACAGGGTGGACATCGGAGAAAGGGACTACGCCCATTGCAGGGATCTGATGTTCGTCGGGGGATTCTCGCACAGACCGAACGGCGATGCTGTCACTTGGTTCTCCAGAGAGATATGGCCCACCGTATCGGCCGCACTCCCCGATTGTAAATTCCATATAGTCGGATCCAAGGCTCCGGAAGAAGTCCTGAAACTCGAATCCGACAGGATAATCGTCGAAGGGCACGTCAGCGATGAACGCCTTGCCGAATTATACGCGCAGTGCGCGGTGTGCGTAATCCCTCTGAGATACGGAGCAGGAGTCAAAGGAAAAACCGTGGAGGCCCTGCACAACAAGATCCCGATCGTTTCGACTTCCATCGGGATCGAAGGACTGGAGGGGATCGGCAGCATAGTGACAGCCTATGACGATCCGAAGGAATTCGCGGCCGAAGTGATAAGGCTGTACTCGGATCCCGAACTGTGCCGTAGCACCGCCGGCAGGTATGTCAAATACCTGGAAGAAAACTTCTCCAGGAAGAGTATGGAAGATCTGTTCAGGACCGAATTCGAGATCGAACCCCGATCAAGTCACATTTGAGGCATACCGAAGGCCGAAACCTCAGAATTCCTGTGAAAAGAGCTCCCTCATCTTTTTGCAGGAATAATTCTCAGACACGAAGATGCGGTAGGATCTGCCGATCCTCCCGGCATACTCCGGATCATTCATGATGCGGACCGTCTCCGCCGCGAATGATTCCGCATCATCCGCCGGAACCACATAGTCCCCGATCCCGGGCATCCCCTCGATCCCGACGGACGTCGATACTATCGGAACGGAATTGCGCATGGCCTCCAGCGTCTTGCCTTTGACCCCTGCGCCGAAGCGCAGCGGGATCACGCAGACGGAGGCTTCCGAATACAGCGTCTCCAATTCCCCGTCCGGGATATGGTCGTGGAATACGACGCAGTCCGGGGCGGTCTCGCGCAGATCGTCGGGTGCATTGGAACCGACGACATCCATCCTCACATCGGGAATCTCCTCCGCGATCCGCGGCAGGATGCTCCCGAAGAACCAATACATGGCGTCCCTGTTGGGCGGATGGTTGAAACTTCCGACGAACAGGATCCTGTTCCCGGCCGCGTAGCTCTTCTCCTCGTTCCCGCATCTGTCGTAACAGAATATCGGGTAGATGCGTATCTTGGACCTGTCGACGGTGCGGGCCATCTCCTCCGCCTCGGCGGTACTCACGGTGACGCACCTGTCCGCCATCCCGAGGTATTTCGACTCCGCCCTCCTGTACCTCTCGGACTCCTTCAGACATCTCAGGTTCCCTGTGACCTCGTACTCCCTCCTCAGACGGATATAGTGGAGATCGGCCACGTTGTAGATGATCACGGCGGAGGTATTCTTCCTGATGAATTTCATGAAATACTCCGCACACTGGGGACGGAACATCATGACATAGTCTATGTTCTCAGAATTGATCCTGATCCAGTGCTTCCAATCGTAGGGCGACCCGCGGCCGTACAGGACCTCCACCCCCATGGCCTCGTAGACCGGGGCGTATATCGGATCGTAATAGAAGCTCTCGGGGAGCATCTTCACGTTGTACCCCATGGACACCAGGGTCCGAACGTAATCGTAGACGGTCCTGTCGCCTGCGTTATCGTCGAACCTCGGGACCGTCGGGACGACGAACAGCACGGTCTTCCTGCCGGATGTACGGTCCCTTGCGTGGAATACGTCCTCCCCCCTGGGATTATGGGAAGAAAGCACTTCCTTCCATTTCTCCCTGAATTTCTCGGTATTGACAATCTGATAGGATTTCATCCTGGACTGCACCGTCTTGCCGTTGGAGATCCCCTCGAAATGCATCACCTCGGACCTCGGCTGATACACCGTCCTGTATCCCATCTTCCTTACCGTGAATGCGAGGTCGCTGTCCTCGCAGTATGCGGGCACGAAACGCTCGTCGAATCCGCCGATCTCCTCGAAAAGGGAACGGAGAACCATTATCGATGCCCCGCTGATGTAATCCGCATCCTTGAGATAGTTGTACTCGGGACGGTCGGGGTCGTCCCCCCTCCCGTAGTTCCATGCGCTGCCGTCGGACCACAGTATTCCCCCGGCCTCCTGCAGACTGCCATCGGGATAGATGAATTTGGAACCGACGAGTCCGATGCTTCCGTCCGATTCCGCCAGATCCGTCATGGATCTGAGCCAGTCCTTTCCGACGAGGGTGTCGTTGTTGAGGAACAGCAGATACTTCCCCTTGGCGTGTTTCGCGGCATTGTTGCAGTTCAGGAGAAAACCGAAGTTGGTCCTGTTATGTATCACGGTCAGTCCGGCGACGTGTTTCTCCAGTTCGGCGGTCTCGTCGGAGGAGTTGTCGTCCGCCACAATGATCTCCACGTCCGTCCCCTCGGCGGCCGCCGCGACGGAACCGAGACACGCCGCGGTATATGCGTACTGGTTGTAAACAGGGATGATGATCGAGACGAGAGGGTTTTCGGAGAAAGGGACCGAATCCGGACATCCGCCCGCGGGCGGAATCTCCCCGGACTGCCCGTCCCCGGTATAATCGAACGAACAATTGGACATGAGGCGGAAGGCGTTCCTGACGGCGACGCCCAACCCGTTCTCCCTCGTCATCCGGAAAAAGGTGCGGATATTGTAACCGTTGACCGCACGGCACACCGCGGACGGGTGCCTGACTGCACTCCCTGCGACCTCCAGCGCCCATTTCAGACGGTTACCTCCGACATCCGTTTCCATCACCGGCTCGACGCAGTCAGTTTTTCGATATATCTTCTTATCGCATCCTCCCACCCGGGCAGAGCGCGGAATCCTCCGGAGACAAGGGAATCGGTACTCAGCCTGCTGTTCTTCGGCCTCTCCGCCTTCACCGGATATTCGGCGGATGAAATGGGGATGACCCGGGTCCCGGTCCCGAGCACCCTGAAGATCTCGGCGGCCACGTCGTACCAGCTGCAATACCCGCCGTTGTGGGCGTGATACGTCCCGTATTTCCCGCTCTCCGCGATCTCCCACAGCAGCGGGGCGAGATCCGCCGTGTATGTGGGGGAACCGAACTGGTCGGCCACCACGCGGACGGTGTCCGTCTTCGCGGACAGATTGACCATGGTCCTGACGAAATTCCTCCCGTTGGAACCGAAGACCCAGGAGATACGGACTATGTAATGTTTCGGCAGACGTCCGACGATGTCCTCCCCGTCCCTCTTGCTCAGCCCGTAGACGTTCACCGGGTCCGTCGGGTCGTCCGTCTCCCACGGCCTCTCCCCGCTCCCATTGAAGACGTAATCGGTGCTGATGTACATCATCGGGACCCCGTTCTCCCCGCAGTAATCCGCTATGGCGCGGGTCCCCTCCACGTTCACCTTCCGGCATGCCTCAGGGTCGGTCTCGGCCCCGTCCACGTCCGTCCATGCCGCACAGTGTATCACGAGATCCGGGCGGTGAAGTGCCAGATACCGTTCCGCCGAACGGACGTCGGAGAGATCCATCTCCTTCCGGGACGGCGTCAGAAGTTCGTGCCCGGAGGCCTCCGGACATACGGCCACGTCATGACCCAGCTGACCGGAGGTCCCCGTCACCAGGACCTTCATCCGGACCGTACCTCCGAGTTCGACCTCAGATAGGACCCGTCCGCTATACGCGCGGTCCACTCCCTGTTGGCGAGATACCACCCGACCGTCTTCGCGATCCCGGATGCGAAATCCGTCTCCGGGGCCCATCCGAGCTCCCTGCGGATCTTGGATGCGTCGATGGCGTACCTCCTGTCGTGTCCCTTGCGGTCCTCGACGTATTCTATCAGGGATTCGGGTTTCCCGAGGTACGAGAGGATGTACTTCACGATGTCGATGTTGGCCTTCTCGTTATTGCCGCCGACGTTGTACACCTGTCCCGGCCGTCCCTTCCCCAGGATCAAATCGACGGCCCTGCAGTGGTCCTCCACGTACAGCCAGTCCCTCACGTTGAGCCCGTCGCCGTAGACGGGGAGCCTCTCCCCGTTCAGGGCCTTCGTCGCCATCAGGGGGATGAGTTTCTCCGGGAACTGATAGGGGCCGTAGTTGTTGGAACATCTGGATATCGTCACCGGGAGTCCGTATGTGCGGCCGTAAGCCATGGCCAGGAGGTCCGCCCCCGCCTTGGACGAGGAATACGGGCTCGACGTGTGCAGAGGGGTCTCCTCCGTGAACAGGAGATCCTTCCTGTCCAGGGGAAGGTCCCCGTAGACCTCGTCGGTGGAGACCTGATGGAACCTCTTCACGCCGTGTTCCACGGCCGCGTCCATGAGGACGGACGTGCCGATGATGTTGGTCTCCAGGAATATCTGCGGATCCTTTATGGAACGGTCCACATGGGATTCCGCCGCGAAATTGACAATGCAGTCGGGGGAATATTCGCCGATGACCCTCTCCACGGAGGGGCGGTCGCGGATGTCGGTCTTGGAGAACACGAACGAATCGTCCCCCATAACGCCCTTCAGCGTCTCGATGTTGCCCGCGTAGGTGAGGGAATCCATGCAGACGATCCTGTCCTCCGGATGCTCCTTCCTCATGTGGAATATGAAATTGGAGCCGATGAAACCGGCCCCGCCCGTCACGACGACCGTCCTCGACATCGGAGGTCCCTCAGGAACGGGTGTTTCCTGTCCTTGTCGCTGAGGATGATCTCCCCGGCGTCCGGCCACTCTATCCCTATGTCCGGGTCGTTCCACATGATGCCGCCCTCGTCGTTCGGATGGTAGAAATCGTCGCATTTGTAGCAGAAGACGGCCTTCCCGCTGAGCACCAGGAACCCGTGGGCGAATCCCCTGGGTATCAGGAACTGCCTGCAGTTCTCCGCGGACAGGGTCACCCCGTACCACTTCCCGTACGTGGGACTTCCCCTGCGGAGGTCCACCGCGACGTCGAAGACCTCCCCTTCGAGCACCCGCACCAGTTTCGTCTGCGGATGGTTTATCTGGAAATGGAGTCCTCTGAGGACCCCCTTTGACGAACCCGACTGGTTGTCCTGGACGAAATCGCAGCATATGCCAGCCTCGGCGAAGTCGTTTTTGTTGTACGACTCGAAGAAATATCCACGGGAATCCCTGAACACCTTCGGTTCGATGACCTTCAGCCCTTCTATCCCGGTCTCGGTGACGGTTATCTTCCCCATCTCGCTCCGCTCCCGCGATCCTTCTGAGATATGCGCCATAGGGCGATTTGCCGTAGCGGTCGGCCAGGGACAGGAGTTTCTCCTTTGAGATCCACCCCTTCTCATACGCCGCGTGCTCGGGGGAATCGACGGTGAATCCCGTCTCCGCGAAACAGTCCCGCACGTACTCGGAGGCCTCCATGAGGCTGTCGAACGTGCCGGTGTCCCACCATCTGAACGAATCGTCCAGGAGTTTCACCTTCAGCGTCCCCTTCCTCAGATAGATCCCGTTAAGGTCGGTGATCTCCAGTTCGCCGCGGTCCGAAGGGACGATGGTCTCCGCCAGCTCCGAGACGTCCCCGCTGTAGAAATACAGCCCCGTGACCGCATAATCCGACTTCGGATTCTTCGGTTTCTCCTCGATATCGGTGACATTGCCGCCGGCGTCGAATCCCACGACGCCGAATCTCTGCGGGTCCTTCACCCTGTAACCGAATATGGTGGACATGCCGGCGGCCGCATCGGCGGCGGCGTCCCTGAGGAGGGGACCGAAGCCCTCCCCGCAGAACAGGTTGTCCCCCAGGATCATGGCGCAGGGTTCCCCGCCTATGAACTCCTTCCCGATGATGAACGCCTGTGCGAGGCCGTCGGGGGACGGCTGCACCGCATAGGATATGCGTATGCCGAGGTCGGAACCGTCGCCGAGGAGTTTCTCGAACTTGCCGATGTCGGCAGGGGTGGATATGATCAGTATGTCCCGGATGCCGGCATCCATGAGGACGGAGAGGGGGTAGAACACCATCGGCTTGTCGTATACCGGGAGCAGCTGCTTGGACGTGGAGATCGTCAGAGGGTAGAGGCGGGTGCCCGAGCCCCCTGCGAGGATTATCCCTTTCATTATCCGAAACTATGTTATCTTCACTATATCTATCTAATCCAACATCCGTTCAGAAATCGGACCGCATCGCTTTCCGCCCAAAACACATTCGGAATTCGAAACAAAAGAATCATAAGTCTGCGGGACCTCTCACCTCTGCTTA
>CAZHJV010000017.1:0-26977 GCA_964533525.1 uncultured Methanomassiliicoccales archaeon
GAACAGGCCTGTGGAGCCAGTCCCGATGCAGCTCCGCAATGCGGAGACCAAGCTGATGGAGCAGCTCGGCTACGGCGAGGGATACGAGTATCCCGAGGGCACCGAGGAGAAGATCACCAAGATGAAGTGTCTTCCCGATTCGCTTTCCGGTACGGTTTATTACGAACCCGGGGACCGCGGGAACGAGGCGTTCTACGGCAAGAGACTCGAGGCCATCCGCGACTGGAAGGCCGGGAAGAGGGAAGATCCCCCGGACTGATCGAATGATCCAGATGCTGATTTCCGAGGAGGTTCCCGATACAGGGACATCGCCGCTGGCGGACCGGATGCGTCCGACGGATCTGGGCCATTTCGCCGGTCAGGAGCATCTTGTCGGACCCGGGAAGACCATCCGCACGATGATCGAACGGGATGCGGTCACATCCATGATACTGTGGGGTCCGCCGGGGGTCGGAAAGACCACGCTTGCGGGGATAATCGCCCGGAGTACGGAGGCGGAGTTCGTCAGTTTCTCCGCCGTCACAGGCACATCGGCCGAAGTGAAGACCATCATGTCCGAGGCCGAGAAGAGGAGGGCCAAGGGGAAGAGGACCATTCTCTTCGTGGACGAGATCCACCGTTTCAATAAGACCCAGCAGGATGCTTTCCTGCCTTATGTGGAGAAGGGCACGGTGACACTCATCGGCGCCACCACGGAGAACCCGTCCTTCGAACTGAATTCTGCATTGCTCTCGAGGTGCAGGGTATTCGTTCTGAACGCTCTCGGAACGGATGATATCGCAGGCATTCTGACAAGGGCCGCCGCGGAGGGTTTCCCGGGAAAGAAGGTCAATGTGCCAGATGATATAATCCGCAGGATCGCGGTGTATGCGAACGGCGATGTCAGGACGGCTCTGAACACCTTCGAGGAGCTGGTCGAGTTCTCCCCCTGCAGGGACGGTACAGTGACCGTATCGGAGGACGCCATGGATTCCGGTGTCGGGCGGCGTTCGGTGCTTTACGATAAGCACGGGGAGGAGCATTACAACATCATATCCGCATTCCATGAGGGAATGAGGAATTCCGATCCGGACGCGGCCGTCTACTGGCTCGCCAGGATGCTGGAGGGCGGAGAGGATCCGCTCTACATAGCCAGACGTCTCATAGAAGCGGCAGCGGAGACGGTGGGGCTGGCGGACAGTACGGCCCTGCGCATGGCCACCTCGTGCTACTATGCATGCCAGGAACTGGGCGAGCGCGAGTGCCGTACGGTCCTCGCCGAAACCGCGATATATCTTTCGCTGGCACCGCGGACGAATGCTGTCCCGGTGGCGCTGGGACGCGCCTTCGACGATATTCACCGCCGTCCGGCCGAGCCCGTTCCGCTGCAGATCCGCAATGCTCCCACCAAACTCATGAAACAGCTCGATTACGGGAAGGGATACCAGTATGCGGAGGGTACGGAGGAGAAGGTCACGAAGATGCAGTGCCTCCCCGATTCCCTGCGGGGCAGACGGTACTACGAACCCGGTCCGAAAGGCGACGAGAAATATTACCAGCGCAGGCTCGACGCTCTCAGGGAATGGAAGGCGGGGAAGAGGAAAGACCCTCCCCGCTGACATGTGCCAGATCCGTTTTTCAGAGGCCTGCGAACGCGAGGGCCATCCCTGCGGCGACCGCTATTATGAGGATGATTGCGACAGAAGTCCATCTCCTGTCGCCTTCCCGCCACAGGCATTTCGCGGATACCGCGACACCCGCCATAGGGGTGAAGATCAGTACTGCCACGCCTGCGGTGAGGATGTATTCCGATATGTCGAATGCCGACAGCAGAAGGCCTACGGCGAGCACGGATATCCCGATCACGGTCCCTGCCCTGAGGACGGCGGCGGTCTGTATGTTCAGACGTTCGCTCACAGTATCCCTCCCGCTTCGCAGAACATCACGACGGCTATGGCGAAGAATACCACGGACATATACCTCTTCAGGGATTTCGCGTTGACCCTGGCGGATATCCAGGTTCCCGCACGCGCACCTATGTAAGCGCCCACTGCGACGGCGGCCGCAACATCGAGGACGATCGCCCCGTGAATGAAGTACACGATGGCACCGGAGAATGCGGTTATGCCGATCATGTAGCTGCTGGTCGCCCCCGCCACCTTGACCGGCACGTGCATGTGGATGTTCATCAGAGGGACTTTTATGGCCCCTCCTCCGACCCCTGTCATGGAGGAGACTGCGCCGGCCACGGTGCAGAGGGCCATACCGCTCTTCACATTCCCGACGGTATATCTTTGGAGGGGCGGGTCCGCCGTCGGATCCTCATATTCGAAGGTCATGGGGTTCCCGTCCTCCTCGTCCACGATGTGCCTTTCGGGCGAGACCGCCATCTTGAATCCGCTGTAGAGCATCACGCAGGAGAAGATCACCAGAAGGATCGTGTTGTCGAGATACATGGCCACGGCCGCACCCACGGCCGCGCCTATGCAGGTGGTAATCTCCATCATCATGCCGAGACGGATGTTGGACAGTCCTTTCCTCACATATCCGGACGCCGAACCCGTGGAGGTCGCCACTATTCCGACAAGACTCGCGGCGGCCGCGGCCGTCGCATCCATTCCATACAGGATCGTCAGCACCGGGATGAAGATGATGCCTCCTCCCAGTCCGAACAGGGCTCCCACTATGCCTGCGCCGACGGCGATCAGGACCAATGTGAGCAGAAGAAACGGTTCCATCGGCCTTCCATACGGATGCCGATAATAAAACTGACGTTCGGACGGATGCCGCCCTGCGGAAAGCAGGGCGGTCCGCCCTCAGTCCTTCTTCGGGATGACGTTCTTCACATAGACCGTGCAGACGATGGCTATGACGGAAAGGACGCATCCCACGGCCATAGACAGGTCGAAGCAGCTGTTTATGACGTCCCTGGAAACGCTTGCGGCCGTTCCTGACCCGATCCCGGACTGGTATATGATGGAATAGAGGACCACCCCGAGGGAAGCGGCCACGTAATTCACTTCCAGCAGGAATGTCGCGGCATCGGCCTGATGTTCCGAATCCGCGTGGTGGATCAGCGCGGTCGCAAGGCCGGTGCCGGCGAACGCCATGGAGCAGCCCATGACCGCAAGTCCCACCAGCAGGAGCGGGAAGTCCTCTTTGGGCACCACGATGATGAAGATCACGCAGAATGCGAGACGTCCCACACCCGCCAGGACGGAAGGCAGTTTGCAGCCGCGCGTATCGCACCATCTCCCCACAGGTATCGAGAGGATGATCGCGAAGATCGATGCCACGGACAGCAGTACTCCGGATTCCGATACGGAGAATTCCCCGTAGATCTGGAGGAAATACGGCAGGACGTACTGCGTTCCCATGATCACCATGCACGTCATGGTGAACGCCAGCGAAAGGATCTGGAAATCGCGGCGTTTCAGCATCTCCGGGGAGATCAGAGCGAAATCCGGCTGTTTGGACATTCTGTGTCCCATCACGGACAGGAGTATCACCGCGGCGATCCCGCATACCGCCACCGCCGCGGAGGACATGTCCGACCCCGCGAGATTCTGGAGGCAGGTCATCCCGGCGCCGATGCCGAAGATCGTGAGGAGGCTGTTGACGAAATCGGGATTCCGGACTTTCTCGTATCCGCAGTCCTTCGGGAGAATCCTGAGTGCCAATGCGGCCGCGATGATGCCGAACGGGATGTTGATGAGGAAAATCCAGTGCCAGCTGAGTGCGGAGGTTATGAGTCCTCCGACGGAGGGGCCGATGACGATGGAGACTCCGGAGGCCACCGCGAGGACCCCCATCCCGAGACCTTTTTTGTCTGCCGGGAGGAATTTGGTGATGAGTACGGGGACCGCCGCGGTCATGAGCGCCGCTCCCACGCCTTGGATGAGCCTGAATACCACCAGTTCGGAGAATCCGCCCGCCACGCCGCATGCGGCGGAAGAGACCGTGAACACGGCGATGCCCCAGACGAAGACCCTCTTCACCGTGCCGTTCTTCGCCAGTTTGGCCAGGGGCAGGAGCAGCGACGCGAGCGCCACCACATAGGTCAGGGTGATCCAGGAGGTGTCGCCCACCGAGACGTCCAGTTCCTCCGAGATCGTGGGGAGTGCCACATTGACTATGGATGCGTCGAGTCCGTCGAGGATGGTGGACAGTGCCAGCAGTGCAAGGAGCAGACTCAGGCCGCGGCCGCTATCGAACCCGTTCATGGGGAAATCATCTCTTTATCCCGTACAGGACGCCGTTGCCGACGGACGGCGGGATCTCCGAGTTGAATCCCATGACGTTCATGACGACCTCGGCGCTCACCGCCCCGTAGGGGAGGTTCCTGTATGCCTCGGGGACGATGATGATGGGTCCGCCCCTTCTGATCTGGTTCATGCATTCCATCATCCGGCGGAAACGTTCCGTGAGAGTGGAAGGTCCGCATACCGCGAAGACGGCGCCGTCGTAGATCCCCCATCCGTCGGAGACGGTCTTCTTCCCGTACTGCAGGACGGAGGTCTTGTCATCTTCCACCAGTGCGAATCTGCGCGGGAGGGGGAGGACGTCCGCGATCTTCCCGATATCCGTCTTCAGAGGCGTTCCTTCCACCCTGTCGCCCGCAGAGAACAGCATGCTGAAGTAGCGTTCCTCCAAGAGTCTGAGGAGTTCGTAATCCCTCTTCAGCTTCCCGTAGTCCTCGTTGATCATCCTGATGAAGAAGGGCGAGGTCTCCAGGTCGATGGTGCGGGGGTATTCCTGCACTCCGGATTTCCCGAAGTACACTATCTCCCTGTAGGAATCCAGATGCCTCACCAGTTCGAAGAAGGGCCCGAGATCGGCCTTCACGTCCCGGGGCACGATGGAGAACTTGAACATCGCGGATTTGCGGGGGAGGTACGGGCTCATTATGTAGTTGGAGAAGAACGCAGGTTCCAGCAGGGCCTTCAGCGTGTTGTCCGTCATGTGGGTGCCGAATATCTCGTCGAGGTATTCGCGGGTGAGGTTCCCGCCCATGATCCTCGCATTCGTCTCGATGAGAACGGGCCCTTTCTCGTCCACCTTGATCTCGTTGTGGCAGAATCCGTTCTTCATATCCACGGCATCGAGGACCTTGTAGTCGTACTGCAGGATGTCCTGCATCCCGGGGACGAGGCGGTCCACGAGGATGCAGGTGTCGTACACCAGGATTCCGTCCTCCTGGACGATCTTCTCGTACCTCCAGACGTCCGTTATCTTGTGTTTCCCGTCGACGCTGATGCTGTTGACGATGTATTCCGTGCCCCCGATGTATTCCTGAATGAGGATGGGGGAGTCCGTGGAGCCGGACATCGTGTACATGGACAGCATCTTCCCGAAGTGGTCCAAGCACTCGTCCAGCGACGAGCAGATCTTCAGGCCTACGGTTCCGGCGCTCTCGGAGAATTTCAGGACCGCCTTCGTCAGTCTGTTCTCCTTCCAGAATTTCTCGACATCCTCTGCGGAGGCGACTTCCGCCGATTCTATGCGTCTGATGCCCGCCTTTCCCAGGGCCTCGTACATCCCCGCCTTGGTACAGCGCAGATACGTCGTATCGGGATCGTTCCCCCTGAGTCCGAATGCGGCGTTCAGTTTGTCCGCGAAACGCACGCCGATCTCGGAACCGGGGATGGCGCAGACGATCTCGTATTTCCTCAGCTGTTCGATGAATTCCTCCGAGGACTCGTCCTTGGACATCTGGACGAATTCGGCCCTGTTGCCGATGCCTTTCTTCACGCTCTCCACGTTGGAATTCCAGGCCTGTGCATGTTCCGTGTCGAAGTATGTGTATACGGCGAGGGGACGGTAACCCATCTCGATGATGTCGTCGATATACATCTGCCCCGAGGATGCGCAATCCACCACAGCGATGTATTTCATAGGCTGGGACTGTTGATTGTGATAAATTAACCTTATGTCGGATTATGTATCCGCTACAGAATGCCGATACGTCCCGTCCGATGCGGAGTGATTAATAGCAGGGCGTTTTTCCGTAGGATGCAGAGAACCCGGTGCGGAGGCAGATGGCATGGCGGTCTTGTTGATCAGATATTCGGAAATCGGACTTAAGGGGACGGCCGTCAGGCTCCGCTGGGAGAACCGCATGAAGGACAACCTCATGCAGATGCTCGAGCACGACTGCGTGGAGGCCCTCGTCAGCAAGGGGGAGGCCCGTTTCTACATCGAGACCGCGGATCTCGACAGGGCCATCCGTTCCGTCAGGAAGGTCTTCGGGGTCGCATCTATCTCCATAGCAGAGTCGTGTCCGTCGGATGCCGGGAGCATCTGCGCCGCATTGGCCGAATACTCGAAGACCCGTATGGTCGAAGGGAAGACCTTCGCCGTCAAGGCCCGCCGCGAAGGGAATCAGCCCTTCACGTCCATGGAGATCGCCAGGATGGTCGGGGACGCCATCTGGAATGCCAATCTGGACAAGGATCCGCACGTGAACCTGTCCGCACCCGACATCACTTTCTGGGTGGAAGTGAGGCCCAAGGTGACGTACTATTTCCAGGAATACATCTACAGCCATGCGGGGCTCCCTCTCGGAACCCAGGGCAGGGTGTTCGCCGAAGTCAGGAACGACAGGGGACTTCTGTCGGCATGGCTCATGATGAAGAGGGGATGCAAGGTCTTCGTCGAGGGGGATTACCGCCTCGATATCCTCAGGGAGTACGACCCCCATCTCAGAACCGTGGCCGACGGCAAGATCCCGGACAGGACCCTGGGTATAGTGAAGGGATATTCCCTGGCCGAGACGGAGGGTTTCGATCAGTCCCGGTACGACCTCCCCGTCTATTTCCCGACTGTCGGGATGACGGATGCGGAGGTGGCGGAGAGGCTGAAGGCCATCATCGCCGAGGCGGAGGCATCCCCGTCGAGGGACCGCCGATCTCTGTAACCGATACAGAGTCTCCGTTCTGCGTGCATCTTGTTTTAATGCGCGCCCGTCCGCTTCATCCGTATGAAGTACAGGTGCACCCTCTGCGGGGAGATCTACGACGAGGACAGGGAAGGAGTGGAATTCTCCGATCTTCCGGATGACTGGGTATGTCCCCTCTGCCGTTCCCCGAAGAGCGCGTTCGAACCCATCGGGGAAGATGTTCCGGAACCGGTGCCGGAAGAGGCCGAGGAGGTTCCCCCTGTTCGGAATGCCGTACCCGTCCGCTGTTCCGGGCCGATGGATATGATACACGCCATGGCTGAAACGGGGAGAAGTGTGACGGAGGCCATGGACACCCTCCTTCCGGTCCCCGGTTTCGATGGCATACTGTTCCTGGGAGGACAGCTGGCACATATGCCCCGGGATGACGGCGGGGAGGTGCGTATCCGCACCGTCATCGGGAAGAGGGCGGAACATCCGCTCGTCCTCGACACTCCTGTATACATCTCCCATATGAGTTTCGGAGCCCTTTCCGGGAGCGCCAAGATCGCTCTTGCGAAAGGAGCGTCCGCCGCAGGGACCGCCATGTGCAGCGGCGAAGGCGGAGCTCTCTATGACGAGATGGTGGCCTCGGACAGATACATTTTCGAATACGTTCCCAACGGATACAGCATGTATGACGAAACCTTCGAAAGATGCGCCGCCACGGAGATAAAGATCGGTCAGGGGACCAAACCCGGCATGGGCGGACATCTGCCCGGATCTAAGGTGAACGGCGCGATAGCGGTCATGAGGGAGAGGCCGGAAGGGAAGGACATACAGAGTCCTTCCCGTTTTTCCGGGATCGAGACCCCGGAGGATCTGAGGGAGACGGTGGCGATGCTCCGCAGACGGAGCGGAGGCAAACCCGTCGGCATCAAGATAGCCGCGGGACATATAGAGGAGGACCTGGAATTCATCTCGGAGACCGGATGCGACTTCATCACGGTGGACGGGAGGGGAGGTGCGACCGCCTCATCCCCGAAGTTCCTGAAGGATGCGTCCTCCGTCCCCACGGTGTACGCCCTTTCCAGGGCCAGGAGATACATGGACGAACAGGGGATGAAGCAGGACCTCGTCATAACCGGGGGCCTCCGTACCAGCGGGGATTTCGTTAAGGCTCTGGCCATGGGGGCGGACGCCGTCGCGGTGGCATCGGCGGCGCTGATGGCCCTCGGGTGCCGCAGGTACAGGGTCTGCGATACCGGGGCATGCCCTATGGGGATCGCCACCCAGGATCCCGATTTGGAAAGGAGACTGGATATCGGCAGGGGCGCGGAGCGCGTGGCGAATTATCTGAACGCCGTCTCGGAGGAACTGCGCACGTTCGTCCGCGTTTCCGGCCACAGGGACATACACGAACTCTCCCTGAACGACCTGTGTACTGTCGATCCGGAGATCGAACGCATCACCGGGATAAGACACGCATGATCAGATGCATTTTCCGAGGGTCTCGGGCCACGTGTCCTTGGCGAGGAACGATCTGCCGACGTTCTCCTCCATCCTCAGGTAGAGTCCGTACGGCACGGCGAATGTGAACTTGTCATGGTCGATGAACCTGCGGGCGTACATATCGGTCATCCCGAGTACGGCGCGGGGGTGTTCCGATTCCCCTTCCGCACGGGGGATGGCGTAGATCTGCTGGCATGCGTGGCCGTACGGAACGATCACCGCAGGTCCGGGCGCATCCCTGTCGAATCCCGCTAGCAGGGCGAGGGCGGATATCCTCGACGGGTCCGCTATGAAAACGACCACTTCGATGTCCCTGCCTTCGGCCATCGCTTCGCCCAGGTCCTGGAAGACGATGGCGTCGTTTCCGTTCCCGTAGTCCTTTATGCCGTCCAGCTGCATCATGGCGGTCTCCGGGTCGCGGAAGTGTCCTTTTCCGCCGTGCTTCGCCTCCATACCTTCGGGGATGACGGAGAGTATGCATGCGGAGCGGCCCCGGTCCTCCATGCCTCCGAAGCCGAATCCGCTGACGGCCCCGTGGCAGAACACATGTTCCCTGTCGGCGGCGCACTTGATCCCGGTTCTGGCGCATTTCATCAGAAGGGAAGGTATGCTGCAGTGTGCGGTCGGGACGGATGCCCCGTCGGGTATTGTTTCCGCACGGTATATCGCAACGGGTCTGGTGCCGAGTTTTATCGATTCTGTCAGACGGCTCATGGACCTCAATCCGAACGTGCCGTATTAAAACCGTCGGATTCTGAAAATATCGTGAAAAAGGGGTCCCGCCCCGGAAGGCGGGATAAAAGGTTTGAGAGATGGTCCGCCCGAAGGCGGATGAGGACATCAGTTGTTCCTGTTGCCCTTAGCGGCGCCGGAGGGCCTGACCTTCTCGGCTCCGTGACCCTTGTTCCTGAGTCCGCGTCCCTTCTTTCCGGCGGACGTCAGTCCGCGGTAGACACGGTTCTTGTGCTTGTTGTAGCAGATCCAGTTGATCTTGGGGTCATGCTGGATGACGGGGCATCCGGGGTCGACGAGGATGACCTCGTACCACTCGTGCTGTCCGTCCGCTCCGACCCAGTAGCTGTTCAGAACCTCGAGGTTCTGGTATCTCTTCTGGGTCCTCTCTTCGGCGATGCTCTGGAGGGATTTGCTGACGATGAGCTGTTCCTCTCCCTTTCTCTTGGCCCTTCTTCCGGACTTGATCTGTCTCTTCTTGAAGGCACCCTTCCTGACCTTGGCCCTGACGAGGACGTATCCCTGCTTGGCCTTGTAACCGAGAGCCCTTGCCCTGTCGAGCCTGGTGGGCTTCTCGATGCGGAGGAAGTTCTCCTCCTTTCTCCACTGGATCTTCCTCTCCTGGTTGAGGGCTTTCACATAGGTCTCGGAGCTGTTCGCCCAGGCCTCGGAGATGTATTTGTACATGCTCTTTCCCTGGGGAGCTCTCTTTTCGGTAGATTCATCTGCCATTTCAATCACCTTTTCGGATTCGCCCGTATGGGTACATTTCCGCGGAACCTCAAGTTCCGTAAAGTCTGCAGATGTGGATTTCGTATTTAAACCTGTTATTATAGAAAAGAGAAGGGGATTCCGACGGGAGATACCGGGGATGCGCCGTATGCAGGGCGGGGCCGAATGCCTGCCGTTCAATGACCCAGATGACCGGAAACGGGGGTGTGTACCCCCGAATCCGAAGGCGGTCAGGCACTCTTTCTCCTCATCATTCCCGCCGCGATGCAGACCGCCGCGGCGATTACTATGATTGCGGCGGCGACGGCCGTTATGACGATCGGGGAATCGGGATCGTCCGTGTCCGTCCCCGCTCCTTCGTTCTTCATCGTCCCGTCGGCGATGCTGAACGTCTTTCCTGCAAGACCGGATGCCTCGGTGATCTTCTTTCCGTCGCCGTCATAGAATTCGATCGTGCCGAACGAATCATCCTCTATGCTGCTGACGGATTTCCCGAAGTGCATGGCTGCGAGGGAAGCACATTCTGCGAACGCACCGCTTCCGATACTCTCGACCGAATCGGAGATGGTCACGGATTCGAGATATGCGCACCCCGCGAAGGCTTTCTGTTCGATCTCTCTGACGGAATCCGGGACGGTATAGGAATCGGCCGGCTTTCCGGCAGGGTACTGCATCAGTCTGCTCCTGTCGTTGGTGAACAGCGCCCCGTCGATGGAACGGTATTTGAAATTGCTTCCTCCGACCCCGATGGATGTGAGGGACGTGCATCCGCTGAATACCTGCTCTCCTATGAATTCCACCGCATCCGGGATGCATATCGATTCAAGGGAGACGCATCCGCGGAACGCATAGTCTTCGATGTCATCCGTGCCGCTCGGGATATCGATGGTTTCGAGGGAGGTGCAGTCTTCGAATGCGCCTACCCCGATGGATTCGACGGACTTGCCGAGGGTCACGGATCTGAGGGAGGTGCAACTGTTGAACATGTAGTCCGATACTTCGGATACGGAATCGCCGAGGACGGCGGATTCGAGAGCGGTGCATCTGTCAAACATGCAGTTTCCTACGGATGACACCCCATCGCCTATGTCCGCGGAGACGAGAGATTCGCATCCGTAGAATGCATAGTTTCCGATGGATGTGACGGTGTCTGGAATATTTACGGATTCAAGGGATATGCAGTCCTGGAACGCACATCCTCCGATGGTTCTGACGGACGCAGGGAAGGTTACCGACACGAGGGATTTGCTTTCGGGGAATGCGCCTTCCCCGATGGTTTCGACGGAATCCGGGATAATGTAGGACGCATCGGTCCTGGCGGCCGGATAGAGCAGCAGTTCGGTCCCGTTCCCGTTGAAAAGCACCCCGCCGATCGAACTGTAAGCCGTGTTCCCTTCTCCCACGTCGATAGAGGTGAGGCCGGTGCGGTGGAATGCGCCTTCCCCGATGGTTTCGACGGAATCCGGGAGGGCGATGTTCTTGAGAGAGGAACAGCCCGAGAACGCCAACTCTCCGATGGTCCTGACGGAATCACCCAGGCTCACGGATCCGAGGGACTCGCACCGGAAGAACGCATATTCCCTAACGGTCGTGACGGAATCGGGCAGGACGATGCTTCCGATGGGGCAGCCCGAGAATGCCATCCCCCCTATGGTCGCGACGGAATTCCCGAGGGTCACCGTTGCAAGGGAAGCATATCTTGCGAATGCGATATTGCCGACGGATGTGACGGAATCGCCTACGGTCACGGACAGGATGGAATCGCTGAACTGGTTCCAGGGGGCCTCCGCCCCGGAGTCGAAGTCGTCCATCGCCCCGGATCCGCCTATGGCGAGGGATCCGGTTTCGGGGTCGAATTCGTAGGTGACGCCGGTCCCGCAGGAACCGGAGTAGGCCGGTTCGGCCCCTTCCGAGCGATCCGACATCAGATATGCCGACGCACACAGCAATATGGCGGCTGCGAACAATACGATTTTCCTCATAATACGTCTCCTTTCGTTCCGCGGGAGGCGGATGCGCGTCCCGGGCGCGGGACCAATGATGGGGAATCGCGGGCAGGGTATATGTGATGTACTGCGGAACCGTGTTTCCCGCGGATTCATCTCCACTTTCCGAAGTGCAGCTGTCCGTCCACGTCGGGTTCGTACTGTTCCAGTTTCGGTTCCTCGGGATTCGCATAGCCGATGCCGATGAACACCGGTATCGTATATGTCGGCGGCACCTTCAGTCTCTTTTTGACGGCATCGTGCTCTTCGTTCAGAGGTATGCGCATGGAACAGGACAGGCCCTCCGCCGTCGTTGCAAATCTGTATAAGAAGGCCGCGGCGCAGGGATGTCTCGGCTGCGGAAGCCTTGGAAAAGATGTGAAAATCGGATCTGGGTCATACGAATTCGTCGAGGGATCTCGTACGCGAGGCCTTCTTGACGGTCCGTTTCTTTTCTTCCGCCGGGTCCGGATCCTTCGGGTTCAGGGGGATGAAGTCGTCGTCGAACAGGGTCTTCTGCTGAGACCCCATCATGAGGTCCGCCTCGTTCCATCCGAAGACTTCGGTGATCCTTGCGGCCATATGTGCCAGACGTCCCGCGTAGTACCTGCAGTCGGGCGTTCCGCCGAATGGGACCCCGCTTATGAAAGGCTCCACCTCCTGCGGCACCGAGGATGCGTCGGTGACGATCCAGGAGATCTTCATCCCCGGGATGAAGTTGTAGCCCTTCGCGATGAGTTTCCTGGCCGCCTGCACGTTCGCCATCCTCTCCGGATTCTCGTAGGCGTCCAGTCCCCTGCAGGTGCGGGAGATCACCAGATCCTCCGCCGGAACCTTTCCCGAGACCACGTCGCGGATGGTGTCCTTCACAAGTGCCAGCGCACCGACGTTGTCTTCGTCGAGGATCTTTCCGAACAGCTCCGTGAGCATCCTGCTCTGGAGGTCGAACGAATCGGAACGGCGGATCTCGTACCCCCTCACCAGGAGGTCGTCCTGTTTCTCCGGCCACACGACCCTTCCCACATACCTTTTCTTCATCCCGTGGGAGAAGAGGGGTTCCAGGAGTTTCTCGAATTCCAGCGTCATACCGTTCCTGGAGAAGCGTTCCGACTGCTCCTTCCCGAATTCCACGGCCTCCTCCAGGCTGTTCCCCGGGGAGAGGATGAAGACGGAGTCCGTGTCCCCGTAGATCACGGGGTGCCCTTCGTTCTCGAGGTCGGAGATTATCCCCGTGATCCTGCTTCTGGCGAACGAGGTGATGGATGCGCCGATATTCTTGTCCGTGAAACGGTAGAAGTCGGATGCGAAGACGCCGTAGAAGGTGTTCATGACGATCTTGACGGCTGCCTGAAGACCGTCCAGATAACCGTGTTCGTACGGATCGGAGGTCTGTTTCATCCTCTTCTTGATGGAGTCCCTCCGTTCCATCAGTTCCGTGAGGATGGCCGGGAGGAGTCCTTTCCTCCTCTCCGGCGACATGTATCTCGCCCCGGAGGGTGCCTCTATCTCCCCGTCCGCACACAGGGTGGTGAAGCAGACGTTGTTGGCGATGATCAGCGAGGGGTACATCGATTTGAAGTCGAGGACGGTGACCCAGTGGTACAGTCCCGGCTTCATGGTGTGCACATATCCGCCGGCGATCTGATCCTCCCTCTGGGCCCGTCTCTTCCCGCTCATGGGGACGGCCACCCCGCCGCGGTCGGCCGCGCGTATCAGGAGGGAATCCACGAGGGTGGATGTCCCCGAGACGAGGACGTCCTCCGTCGGGAGGGCGGTGACGGCCGCCAGGTCCATGCCTTTCCTGATGGTCCCCACGGCGAGGAGGATGCGCAGTGCCAGATTCGCATCCTGTATGCAGTATTCTATGACGCGGTCCCTATTGTTCTTCCATTCGTCGTCCATGTGTTTGGGGTCGACGTCCAGCTTCTCCTCGCCGAGTATGAGCTTGGAAACGGCGTTGAGGGTCTCCTGTTTCGGACGCATCTCCTTCTTCACGGCCCACCACGCATCTGAGATGATCCTGCCTTTGACCCTCCAGAATCTTTCGCTGAACAGCCTCGGCTGTCCGCGGTCCCTTCCCCAGGAGAGGGCGTCCTTCATCCCGTTGTATTCCGCCCGCTCGATGATCTTCCTGATGTCGTAGTTGTCGATGTTGTAGCCGGTTATCACATCGGGGTCCGTCTTTTCGATGAGTTCGGAGAATTTCCTTATGATCTCCTTCTCGGTGCCGGTTATCGGTTCCGGGGTGGAGAATTCCCCCGCCTCCTCCACCTTCGTGCAGATGCAGTAGATCGTCTGTTCCGTGATGCTGTTCTCGATGTCGAAGGAAAGATACTTCAGTCCCGGGTCGAAAGGTTCGATGTTCTCGAAACTCTCCAGTTTCACGGTGATGTCCGTACAGTATCCGAGGTCGCATTCCTCCCCGGTTACGCGGATGCAGGAGCCCATGTCGGTATCGTAGATGTAGCGGTCGTGGTATTGGATGTCCCCGGCCAGAACGGTGTATCTCGGGGACAGGGAGTTCCTGAGGCGGATGACGGATCCCGGGTCGGACAGAGTCACCTTCACGCAGTCCCTGTCCTTCCCTTTGTAGAACAGGGTCGCATGTGCCAGATCGGTCACGGATGTGTCGGCGCGGAGCCGCTCCTCCAGGGAGGAGTCGGGTTCCGCGACGAAGAAATAGGGTTTGAAACCGTAGACGGCCGCGGTGATGGATTTCCTGTCGCGGGTCTTTCCGAACAGTTCGATGTAGGGCTCGTTGGCACTGTCCCTGGAGTAGGATGCGCTCAGAAGCCTTACATCGTACGTTCCCATACGGCCCTCACTTGTTGGCGACGATCCTGATTATGTCGCCCGGTTCGAGGACATAGTCCGCACCGACGGTGCGTTTGGTCCTGCAGTTGACGGCTCTTATGAATTTCTCGCCGAGATCGGTGTGGATCCTGTACGCGAGATCCCTGGCGGTGCTTCCGCGGGGGACGAGGTGGCAGTCGGGGAGTACCCTTCCGAAGTGGTCGCAGAGTTTCCCTTCGTCTTCCACGGGGAACACGGGGATGTAGTCGAGGGTCTTGTAGACGGCGTCCTCGAGGCAGGTCTGTATGCCGGTTCCGCCGTATTTCTCCATGTTCTCGCGCATATAGTCGAGAGCCTTCTTCTGGGCATCGTTCAGTTTCACGCCTTCCTTCACGCTGAAGGTTTTGTCTCCCGGCTTGTAGTCGATGATCCCGCCTTTGGCGGCCTTCTTGAGGGCGAGTTCGGTCTCGGCCATGGTCGGAACGGCGGTGTCTCCCAGGGCGGATACGGCCTTCAGGTTCTGTTCGGGGGCCACATCGGCCTTGTTCATGGCGATGATCATGGGTTTGGATTCCTTTCTGATCTCGCTGCAGAGTTTCAGGAGGGTCTCGTCGTCCCATACGGTGGGATCCGCGGGGAGAGGCACCTTCTCCAGTGCGGATTTGATCTGACCCTCGGAGATCTTGAGTCCGTTGAGCCTCTCGGCGAGGACCGCCTCTGGCTTGCTGCCGTTCATCTTCGCCTGTCTGGCTATTTTTCCGAGACCGTCCTTGATGATCTCCCTCATCCAGCAGTCGATCTCATGCCTGAGGAAGGTAACGTCTTCGGTCGGGTCGAATTCGCCGACCTTCCCGGGTATGCCTTCGATGTTGGTGCCGCCGCTGACATCGACGACGTTGACGAGCGCATCCGCCTGTCTCAGGTCGTCCAGGAACTTGTTCCCGAGACCTTTCCCCTGCCATGCGTCCGGGACGAGACCCGCGACGTCCAGAAGGTCGACGGGAATCATCCTCGTCCCGTCGACGCAGAGGGAATTGTGGGGGTTGCAGGTGACCCCGAGTTCTCTGCACGGGCAGGGGTACCTGACGTATCCCACCCCTTTGTTAGGTTCGATTGTCGTGAACGGATAGTTGGCGATTTCCACGGGGGCCATGGTGGCCGCGCCGAACATCGTAGATTTTCCGACATTAGGTTTTCCGACGATGCCGATCTGCATATAATCGCAACGGATGATGGGGTGGTTGCCCTTATAAGTTGGTATTGTCCCGATGGGTCTTATGCGGATTTTTCACTGCTGGGTCTTTTTCCTTTCCCATACCGCGTCCGCGATCTCGGCGATCTCTGCGGGCCTCAGATGTTCGATTCTGTCGTCGGCATACGGTATGCCTTCGGAGGATTTCACGAGCCCCGCGCCTTTGAGCGAGGTGCCGATCTTCTTTCTGCGGTGGTCGAAGCAGACTTTCGTCACGTCGAAGAAGGTCTTTTCGTCCTTCACGGAGAAAGGTGCGGGACGGGGGACGATAGACACGAGACATGAATCCACCTTCGGCTGGGGGTTGAACCTGCTGCGGGGCACGTTCTCAAGGATCTCGCAGTCGGCCCTGTAGAACAGATTCACGGTGAGGCGGGAGTAGTCCGGACTCCCGACATCCGCGACCATCCTCTCCGCGAACTCCTTCTGGACCATGACGACGGCTTTCCTGAACGGATATTCCAGCAGTTTGAATATGATCGGGGTGGAAACGCTGTACGGGAGATTGCTGACGAATCTGTCGAACGGCGGGAAGGGAACCTTCACGGCATCGCCGCGGATGAGGGTAAGGCGGTCCCCGTACGTTTTCTCGATGTAATCCGCAAGAGTCTCGTCGAGTTCGATGCAGGTGAGACTGTCGGAGATCTCCGAGAGTCTCTTCGTGAGTATGCCGAGGCCGGGTCCGACTTCGAGGACCCTGTCCCCAGGCTGTATCTCCGCATATCCGACGTGGCGGTCCGCTATGCGTCCGTCCGTCAGAAAATTCTGTCCCCTGCTCTTGCTGGGTCTTACGCCCGTCTCGGCTATGAGCCGGCCCGTCTCGCTCATCTGAGCACGAACAGGTAGCGCTTCCTGTTGGGATCGGAGATCTCGAGCACGATGCGCGCGGCAATCAGCTTCTCGGGGTTCTTGAGTCCGGATACCCTTGCGGTGAGGTCCGCATATCCTTTGAAGGGTCCGTTCTTGTCCCTCTCCTCGAGGATCGCCATCATGGTCTTCTTTCCGAGACCGGGGAGTTCCTCCAGGAGGTGTTTCTTTATGGTGACGGGTCCCGCTTCGTTGTAGAATTTTATGAAGCGCGGCTCATTCGCTTTGACCGCCGTTTCCACGGAATATTCCAGTTCGGATACGGCCATGTTGGAGAGGTCGTCGTACCCGATCCTCCTCTTCACGTGGTCGATGGCGGTTCTCTTGGAATTGTCCTTCCCGATGTATACGCGGTCGCCGATGTTGACGACGGCTCCCGCTTTCGTCACGAGTTCGAACAGTTTGAAATCGCTGTCTCCGACGGCATACACGGCAGGTTCCTTCTTGTCGAACTTGCCTCCGACGCCCTGTGACACATAATCTAAGACGTATGCATACTCTTCCATTCGGAATCCCTCCTGTTCAGAGGTAGGGCGCTACGGCGTCGAGGACCTGTTCGATCATCTCGGCGTCGAGCGGACGTATGAGCCTCTCCTTCGAGCAGATGGCGCGCACATCCACAGGATATTTGGGGAGGATGTCGGCGATCTTCACTGCCAGAGAGGGGCTGTCTTTGATGAAGTCGAGCTCGAGGAGCTTGGCGATAAGTTCGTCCGCCTGCTCCTTGGTGATGTGACAGACGTCAGTCGCCTGGGCGAGGGCGCTTTTCTGCATAGGGAGGAGTTCTCTCTTCTCGTTCTCTGCAGTCAACATGTCCCTTACCTCTGCCAATGAAACGTACTGTCCGTCAGTCATATTGCATCACCCGCTCGAATTGATTGAATCTGTTTACTGAACTGCCTTCACGAGGTGCTCGGGGCGGGAGACGACCATCTTGGTCTTTCCGCCGACGTTGACGCTGACCTCGTATGCGGTTCCCCTGACGCCGGTGACGACACCGGTGAGGCCGTGGAACCTGGAGTGCGGCATTCCCTTGTGGATGGAGGGGTCGATTACGATGTTGACCTTCTCTCCCTCTTCAAAAGTCTGGAATCCCCTGGTGATGGGGGAAAGTCCCCTTGCCCTGGGCTTCTTTTTGAGGAGCTGGCGGGTCTTGGATCTGAATCCTCTGGATCTCTGCATTTATCTCAATCCTCTGATTGGTCTCGGGACATCGGAGAGGACTCGGTGGATTAACCTAATCCTATCGTATACCCGATTTATAGGTGGACGCTATCGGCTTCTTATTTATTAATCTTGCTATAATTCCCTATATAATATAGTATAGGAACATCATTCGCCGTCGAAGTCGATGTCCTGGACGTCCAGCAAATCCACTCTGCACTGGGCGCCGTAGGCCTCCGAGAAGTTGGGCTGGGTCCTGCCCTCGTCGCCGGATACGAATTCCTTGATGTATGTTCCGGACTGAGTTTTCAGCACGAGGTCGAAACTGTCCTCTTTGATATTCTCGGCCTTGATCCAGTAGACAGTCCTCTTCCTGACCAGGTCCGCCCTGCGGTGTTCCACGCGCTGCGGCGTGCGCTGGTCGAGGCATACGTCCCTGAACTTCTCTGCGGTCTCGACTATTTTTTCGGGATCGATCTTCCCCTCGCAGACGACCTTCGCGCGGTATGTCTTGTCGGGGTCGGATTCCTTGTACGCGGCCACCGCGGAACGGGGGACGAAGTGCAGTCCGTGGTACTGTGCCAGTATGCCGTCGTTAGCCCTTCTCTCCAGTTCCTCCAGGTCGATGTCCCTGATGCGGGGCTGGCTGATCTCGAGCACGAACGGACGTCCCGTTCCGAGCATGCAGGCATCGATGTCCTCCCTGCCCATGCCGTGGAAGAACTGCTCCTTCCCGCCGGCCATCTCGAGGGCGATGTCGCCGATGATCTCCTGTACCGAGGTCATGTACATCTTGCCGGTGCCGTGGCATCTGGGACATCCCTTCCCGCGGCATACGCGGCAGGGCCATCTCGTCTGGGGGATCTCCCTGCTGAACTTGTTGTAGCGTCCCGCGATGAATATGGGGGCGCAATCGAGGGTGACATCGGCGAAACGGGTGTCGATGCATGCGACGACCTGCGGTTCCCTGAATTCGACGGCGCGGTTGATGAGGGGCAGCGCCGCCTTCCCGATCTCCCTGTTGAGTTCGGTCTTGAGGGGTTCGAAAGTCTCCTTCAGATCGTATTCGGCGACGATCTCCTTCTCCTTCTGGGTCTGTCCGGGATCCACCCTGCAGCCGACCAGGAAGTTGTCGGATTCGACGGTGTCCACCTTCTCCGCCACGGCCGCGGCGAAGCGGGGGACCATGTCGAAGACGTCCTCGCAGAGGGGGCATATGTCCTCCTCCCGTACGCCGTCGTCCCCCAGCGCCTCCCTGATCATTCTGCCGCGCTGTTCGTCGGTGAGTCTCTCGCCGAGTTTGGCGAACATCCTGCCGAGGCAGTGGTCGCAGAGACCCATATGTGCCAGCGCTCTTCCTTTTTCAAGGATCCCGGAAATCCAGTCTTCCATTTCGGTCCCTCAGAGGTCGAACCCCATCTCCGCGATCCTGAGCCTCGGGCGCTGGCTCTCGAGATAGTGGTAGACAGTGGAATGTTCGCTCCCGTGGAGAAGCATCTCGATGGCGTTCTTGGCAATCGGCAGGCTGATGGAGTTGCCGATGATGGAGACGGTGTTGCCGTAGATGCAGAGATACACGTCGGACAGGTCCTCTATGAGTTTACGGGTCTTTCCCTCCCTTCCGATGATGCGTCCGCGGGCGCGGGCCACCTGGCTCTGCCTGTCTCCCACGGCGTCCTTGATGTCGATCGTCTCGAGATACATGTCATCGTCATCCAGAAGTTTCATGGCCTTATCGGGGTTGAATCCCCTTCCGACGGCCTTGACGACGTCTATGATCTTCAGGGCATTGATGGGTTCCACGCCTTCGGCGTCGTCATATATCATGACCTCGCCCTCCTTGTCTACGTGCACCTTTATGCCAGTCCTTTCCTCGAGGAGCTTCTTGGACGCTCCTTCCTTCCCGACAAGCGCTCCGACGCGGTCGCCCGGTATCCTGATGGACCTCATTCCTCGTCATCCTCCTCTTCGTCATCGTAATCTTCGTCGTCCTCGTCCCCATCATCGTCTTCGTCATCCTCGGGCGCGAAGCACTCTTCCTTGATGGTCTCGGGGTCGACGACGTCCGCCCCGCGGTTTTTGAAGAACCGGTTGATGTTGGCGATGTCCCTGTCCAGCAGATCCTTCGCATTGTAGAAGTCCGAGGTCATCGCCTGCCCCACGTCGATGAAGACCGGTTCCCCGTCCTCCATGAGGATGTTGTACTCGCTCAGGTCCCCGTGCACGAGATGGGCGTCCCTCCATCCGTCTATGATGAAGGAGACGACCTCGTCGTAGGTGTCGGTGGGGTCGTCGAGGACCGCGTTCCTGAGCTGCGGCGCGGGGCTGTTCTCGTCTCCGATGTATTCCATGAGGAGACAGTTCTGCGAATTGGTTACGGGTTCCGGGACGGGGAGTTCCGCCTCGTAGTATCTCTGGAGGTTCCTGAACTCCTTCGCGGACCATGCGTAGATGAATTTCCACCTGTTGCCGGTGGTTCCTCTGAAACGGGGGTCTCCCTCGACGTATTTGGCCACCTTCTTGAACGTCGATGTGGACGTCCTGTAGATCTTGAGTGCCAGCGGATCGCCGTCGGCATCGGTGGCGTAGAAAACGTTTCCTTCTTTCCCCGTGGATATGGGGTAGTGGACCTTGTCCAGCAGCCCTCTCTTCATGAACTCGTAGATCGTCATGAGGGTCTTGCGGTCGAAGACCTCCCCTTCGGTCTGCCTTTCGTCGCCTGTCTTATTGGTCTTGAGGGCGTCTATGCGCTTCTCGAGATAGGCGTATTTTTCCTCGTATGAAGGTGCGGGCATCGGATTCCTTTTCAGAATATGTCGAGGTTCTTCGGGATCTTGTTCCTCTTGCTGAGGTTGACCGCCTGCGTCTTGGTGTATCTGAACCTAACATCGCATTTGGAAGGTTCGAAGTCCCAGACGGAGACGATGAGGAGGTCGCCCTCCCTTATCCACATCCTTTTCTTGATCTTGCCGGGGATGCGGCCGACGCGGGACTGTCCGTCCTCGCACATGACTTTGATCTTGCTTGCGCCGAGGAGCTGGTCGGCGATGCCGAACATCTCCCCTTCCTTGATGTTTGGCAGACGTACGCGGGTTACGTCCTCTTCCGTGCTTTCAAAGGGTCCATCTACCATGGTAACAACTCTTTTCCGTCCATGCGATTATTTGGTTTATAAAGTTTTGTCCTTTTTTATAGAAAAATATAATGAAAGGCGAAACGGGCAGACGTCGCGGGAGCCATAACAATCTTTTTAAATCATCCCTTGCATAGGGCGGAATACTGCTCTAGTGGTGTAGCGGCCAATCATCCAGCCCTTTCGAGGCTGGGACCCGGGTTCGAATCCCGTCTAGAGCACCAATCCTGTCATTCCATCGGATCTGCCTGCAGGCGTTTTCATTTCCGGTGACGATCTTCATGTTTTCCGCCGTACCGTTCCCTGTCGGGAGTCCGCTGTATTTCCGGTCCCGATTCCGAGACTGACCGTACTTGCGCAGGGAGTCTGCGGATAAATGTGCCAGATATGCACCGTATGGTCATCGCAGGACAGCCGGCCGATGGCCTGTTTCCCGTCCGGATCTGTTTCCGGATCAGATGTCGAAGACTCCCAGCAGGAATGAGATCAGTCCGAGGATCATACCGATCTTGGCTACCTTCTCCGACTTGTGCGGGTTCCTGAACACGGATGCCGCACTCACGAAGAACGCGATGTCCGCCAGGATCACTGTGTAGTAAAGGACGCCGTAGGTGTTCCAAACCATGGGCGCCACGCTCAGGATCGGGCCGGCGATGAAGAAGATGCAGGCTATGACGGATGACGCCTTCTCTCCGATGCTCATCGGCAGGGTCTTTCTGCTGCCCCTGTCGGAATCCTCGTCTTCGATGTCCTTCGCGATCTCCCTTCCGATCGACACGAGGCAGGCCATTGCGGCCACCACGGCATTGGCCTCCGCGGCGCCGACGACCGCCCCTCCCATGAGGAATGTCATGCCGGTGAGGACCGCGATGGTCAGGTTGCCGACGAACCCCCTCTGTTTGAGGAACAGTTCGTAGCCGAACATCAGGATGCATGCGATGGTGACGATGGCGATGCATATGGGATCGAACGTGAGGAAGGAGAGGACGATGGCGAGCAAAAGCAGGATGACCCCTGCGTTCCTGGCCTCTTCGGGTTTCATTCTTCCGGACGGCACCGGTCTCTCGGGGTGTGCGGTCTTATCGATCTCGCGGTCGATGTAGTCGTTGAGGGAGTTTCCCCCGGCAATGAACATGAACACTACCGCCATCGAAATCAGGAGATTCTTCCAATGGTCGGGCATATCGGTGCCCACGGCCATGAATGAGGCGATCATCACGCCCAAAATTCCCATGACTACGTTCCCGATGCGGAAGAGCTGCAGGTATCTGTTCATCGGGACTCCGATATCCGTATCAGATAAAGAATTTGAGGAGGATGCGGACGGACCGGGAACAGGGAATTCAGTGTATCCGATTACCACTTTCTATTATATCCGAAGACATTATGGGGGCCAGGAGAGCGCCGGATGGAAACGCAGGACATAATCGGACCGATTCTCGTTTATCCCGTCGCAGCATGCTTCCCCGCCGCGATGCTTTTCCGCAGGAAACGCGGAATGGACGCCGGCTGCCGGAAGGCGGGACCGTTCTGTCCCGGAGCACATGATGATCTGACCGATTCGACGGCCGTTGCTGCGACAGCGTGTATTCCGGGGCTGTGATCCGTTGGCATGGTACGTGATCGACGGCATAGACGGGTCCGGGAAGACCACCGCCGGGGAGATGCTGACAGGCATTCTGGAATCCGAAGGGAGGAAGGTGCTGAAGATCGAGCATCCGAACAGGGATACGATGGTCGGCAGAGCGGAGGCGAAGTTCCTGACCGTGGACGGTAAGCCGGCCAAGATCATCTCCACCCTGCTGTACATCGCCGATGTGGTGAGGTCCGTGCGGTTCATGAAATGCCGCGGTTCCAGATACGACGATATCGTGTTCATCCGTTACATCATGTCCGTGGCATATCTTTCGGACAAGCCGGCCCAGGCCGCGTACAAGTTGTTCTCCAGGATTCTTCCGACGCCCGATGTGAAGATCCTCATAGACGTGGATGAGAATGTGGCCGTATCGCGTATCGCGGCGCGCGGCGACGAGCTCGAGAGTTTCGAGGTTCCCGAAAAGCTCGGAAAGATCAGGCAGCGCATGAGGGGGCTGGCCGACGGATGGCATGTGGTGGACAACTCCGGGGATCCGTCCGATGCCGAGTCCGCCCTGCGCGACATAGTAGGGCGGTCCGACTGATTGTGAACGTCGCCGGGCCCGCACGGTGTCTGTTCCGAATCCCGGGGTTTTCTGTCATCTACACATGTGCCAGATGCGGAAATGATGCAGGGGGCGCCCCTTCTGCGCGCGCATCAGGCCTGCTCGGTACGGATCTTTCCGGACACCCATTTCTTCCTGTATGCGTTGCTCCGGGCGGCGACCTCCCCCACGTTGTCGCGGTCGATGCGGTACACTTCCGGGAATTTCCTCCCGCTGCGTTTCATCATGGAATTCAGGAGATTCCTGTCGGGGAACGGGCAGTTCCACAGGTAATCGGGACTCCAGCGGTCGATGAGGTCGAACACGCCCTGGATCCCGGAGTTGTAGAACTGTGCCGAGAGGACTGCGGCGGCGATGCAGTCGTCGGCGATGACGGCCACGTTCGCACCGTGCACTGAGAATTCGTCGCCGTTGAACGACATGGCGAGGCCGTTCCCGTCCTTCACGAGGTCCAAGACCTGATAGTCCATCACGCTGCTGCCGATGTACATGGTCCCGTCCAGGTCCACCTGGGTGGTCTTCCGGAGATCCAGCAGGGTGTAGGCCTTCTCGTTGGCTCCGACGGATGCGGTGCCGGAGATCATGTCGCCGGCGGCCGTTCCGGAGAGTCTGTTGGTGAAGATGTCATCGAGGCGGACGATCATATCCGTCTCCGCGGAACTCAGTTCCAGCGGCACGTCCAGTTCGTACTCGTCCTTGGGCATCCTCAGGGAGGTGACGGTCTCCGCCATCTCGCGGAGTTCCCTGCATTCCTGGCGCGACATGCCGCAGGCGTCATCGCTGAGGTCGAGGGAACTGGCGTTCAGGAAGTTCCCGGCGATGCCCATCTTGTCGCAGAGCACCTCCGCACCGTGCCTGTACATGTTGGTGTTCATGAACACGGGCATCAGATTCATCATGTACCTTGCGGCCTCGCCCGCACCCTTGGCGAGGGTCATGTTCTCCCTGAAGAATTTGACGGTGTCGTAGTCGGTGGCGCCGAACGCCTTGAGGAACGGGGCGATCATCCTGACGGTGTCGGATCCCTTTCCGTGGTTATCGCGGTTCAGGACATAGGTCGTCACCATCCAGTATCTGTCGATGAGGTCGTAGAATTTTCCGCCTTTCGGGATGAAGTGTTCGCACAGATCCCTCGCCGCATTGCGGTTGGTGAAGAGGCCCTGGGGTTCGATGATGGCCTGTTTGTCGTGGACCAGGCCCATATCGGCCATCGGGTTTATCTCATCAGGCAATCAGATCGCCCCGTCCACTTCTTCCGAGAGGTCGTAGGGGCCGTCCAGTTTCCTGCCGTCCCTCCACAGTCTCTTGTCCTTTATGCAGACCTTCCTGTCGGCGAAGAGCCTTATGGTTTCCACTATGAGGGGAAGCTCCCTCTTGGCGCCGTCCTCCCTGATCCTGCGGAACAGGGGTTCGTTCTCGCCCTCGGTCTCCCTGATATGTGCCAGATCGTTCGTTTCGAGTTTGGCGTACATCTGCTCCCACAGGGCGTCGTAGTCCCCTCCCCTTATCGGGAAGCGGCAGTAGGTGAGAGCATCGCCTCTGTCGTGTTCCTTGGTGCAGATGTGCATCATGACCCCCTGTTCGTCCGCATCCTCCGAGATGAGCTGCCATATGACTTCCTGCCACGTTCCCTTCGGACCCGTAGGCAGAGCGGGGTGCAGGTTGAGCATATCGTAAACATCGCAGGTCTCGTCGTCCATCCATAGCATATATCCTGCGAGGATGCCGAGGTCCATCCCGTATTTCCCGGTCTTTTCCCGAAGGATTTTCCCGTATTCCTTCCCCCAGGCGGTTTCGTCCTCCTTCCTGAGTTCCGGCATGAATTTTTTCCAGGATTCGGCCACCAGGGGGATTCCGTATCCATTCACCATGTCGAAGAACATCTTCCTCTGTTCCGCTCTGGAATTGGGCGTTTCCGTATTGTCCCAGTTGCAGAAGACGAAGGGGATCTCGATATCGAGTCCGCCTTTCTCCTTCTCATCCATGACGGCCTTCAGAAGGTTTCTGGAACCGGGGCCCCTTCCGGTGGAGAACCAACCTAGTTTGAGCATATGGGAGACCATATGTCTGCAGACATATTAAAGAAATGATTCGCCGCAGCAGTTTCCGGCAGGGCCCTCTCTTCCGTCCGAGCGCGGGATGTCCCATGTGCCAGATATTATTTTTCAGACGTCGAAGAGCACCGTGACCTGGGGTTTCTCCCTGTCGATCTCCATCATATGGTACGTCACCGCCTTGATCTCGCCCCTTATGTGCATCCGCGACCGGTCGAGCTTCTCCCCCGCACAGTCGCAGGAGATGCGGTTCCCGTCTATGGCGACGGAGAATCTGCAGAATACCATCCCGTCGCAGTCCTCCGCGAAGAGGAGTTCCGCCAGGAACGAGTACAGGGCATCCTCGTCATCGATGCCCTCGGCCTCGATGCGCCTTTCCTCGACAGGCTTCACATCCGAGAGATCCACGGTCTGATCGAACATCCCGTATGCCAGGTTGGCGTAGCATTCCTCGAGGGTCCTTCCGTAACCCCGTATCATCAGGTCCGCGGTGTGGTCCAGGACCTCGTACCGTTTCATACCGGGCCTATGGCGCACGGTGGATTAGTATCTTGGTATGTTCCGAAGGGTCTACGTTACTGGAGGATTGTCTGCGAAAATCGTAGATTGGCATATATGAAAACGGCGCAATCCGTTCATTCCGCAACGATTAATGTAAGGAAAGTACCCTGTTCTGGGATACTATTTAATATCCGACATTACTAACAACGGAAACATGAGAATAACAATCGTCGGATGCGGTTCCATCGGTTCCAGGCTGGCCAAGGCCGCGGACGATATGGAAGAGGTCAAGAGGATCTATCTGGTGGATATCGTCAAGGATCTCGCGGACAGGGTGGCGGCTTCCCTCAAGAAGGCCATAGTCGTCGATTCCGTCGAAGATGAACTCTATCACTGCGATCTCGTCATCGAGGCATCGTCGCAGGCCGCAGCCAGGGAGATCGCGCCCAAGGTGGTCGCCAGGGGAGTCGACATCATGATCATGTCCGTCGGTTCTCTCGTGGACGATGATTACAGAGCCGCACTCTTCCAGTCCGCCAAGGAGCATGAGGCGAAGATCTTCATCCCCTCCGGGGCGCTCTGCGGCATAGACGGTCTCAGGAGTGCCAGCTGCGACGAGGTGGATTCCGTGGAACTCATCACCACCAAGGGCCCCAGGTCCCTCGCGGGAGTCCAGTACCTCATCGACAGGGGCATCGACGTTAACGCCATAAAGGAGAAGACGGAGGTGTATTCAGGCCCTGCCAGGGAAGCCGTCAAGATCTTCCCTAAGAACATCAACGTCGCTGCCACCGTGTCCCTGCTGGGACTTGGTTTCGATAAGACCAAGGTCACCATCGTTTTGGATCCGGAGGCCACCAGCAATTCCCACGAACTGAGGTTCGAAGGAAAGTTCGGAAGGGCCGTAGCACACACCTACAATGTACCCGAATCCGATAATCCCAAGACGTCCCATCTTGCGGCTCTCGCAGCGATATCCGCTCTCAAGAGAATCTGCAGGAACGAGTGGATCGGGGTCTGAACATTTTTCATATTATTCCGTTCGGCCGAAGAGGCCGGACGGATTCACAATTCTATATTTTCAGTGCGGACTTTCGGAACCTTGCCCCAGAACGCCATGGCGGTGAGGATCACCTTCCCGGACATGCCGAGATAGTACTTCCTTTCGTGTATCTGGCACATTGCGGAATCCAAA
>CAZHJV010000018.1:0-25229 GCA_964533525.1 uncultured Methanomassiliicoccales archaeon
GCAGAGGTACACGCCCCTGCGGCTGTCCATGTCGCGGCTCATGACCAGTCTGATGCCGAAACAGGCGATCACGACATAGGAGACCTCGATCATGATGGGCTTGTGTTCCGGCGCGAAGGAAAGGGAGTTGAGGTAGACGTAGTAGATGCCCGCCACGATCATCGCGACGCCGAGTATGAGGACTATCGGTACCCCTCTCACGGTTATGACGGGCTGCTTCATATCCCGACCCCCTCGAACTCCGGGTCGTCCACGGCCAGCTGCATGCATATGCCGGACCTTCCGAACATACGGACACGGCTGCAGACGGACGGGTCGCCGTCGGTGTAGACGGAGTCCGCCTCGAACCTGTACGCCTGGAGGACGGTGCCGTCCAGGTTATCGGACACGGTGAAATAAAGGGATTCCGAACCCTCCCACTTCTGTACGAGCACCTCCGATTTCCTGTCCCTGTTGTCCACGGTGAATCTGAATTCGCACTCGGCGGGACCTCCGTCCGACACGGGGGTCCATGCGGAACGGTCCGTGAAGGCGGCCGCCAGGATCTCGGCGGTCCCGCGGGATATGCGGACCTCCGGATCGGTGAACTGGGTGCATCTGAGTCCGTTCAGCGCCTCGTTGTGTATCTCCAGTATATCGGAGGAACGGAGGGGCTCCGAATCCACGATACCGATGAAGACGGCGTACATGACGCACATCACCGCCTCCCCCGGGGAGGAGCTGATGCATTCCTCGATGGAGAACCCCATGCGCATGAGCATGATGTACTGGGTCAGATAACACATGAGGATCAGGAACGTGGAGAACATGACCGTCCTGCGGCCCCTGCTGACACCCCTGAGGTAGGAGCGTCCGGAGACCATGAGATTGAGACCCAGGACGCATATCACGAGATATCCCAGACCTATGACGCTGCCGGGCCCCACATTGGGGGCGGCCGATATGAACCTGTGGAAACCCAGGGCGAGGGCGTAGATCCCGACGGAACGGAGGAGATTGCGGTTAGCGTCGGCGAGGATCGCGATGCCTCCGACCAGCATCACGATGTAACTGAGCGCGAGCGTCCATGTGAGTTCTATGAACTCGTCCGTGTATGCGGTGGCCAGTTTGACGGCCGCATAGATAGCCATGAGACTCGCCAAAGCGAAATTGGAGAAATCCAGCAGTACGTCCGCGAAACGATGCACGTACCGGTCCAATTCCCAAAAGGATGCTACGCCCATGATGTTCGCACACGCATCCCCGACATCCATAATATGTTTATTGCCCGGGGAAGGTCCCCGGGCAGGGGCATTTCCGCCCCTGCGGGCGGATAATGAGTTTGAAGACTCAGGCCGCGGCCTTCCTCGCGCGCACTACGTACACGGCGGCGAGCGCGATGATCGCGATCACGACGACCGCGCCGACGGCGATGAGGAGGGTATTGCTGCTCTCGCTGCCGTCGTCGGAATAGGGGTCCGATGCGACGTAGAAGTACGAGAAGTTGTCGGCGGTGAAGGAGAGGTACTTCTCTCCGTCGATCTCGACCTCCTTGGAGGGGATGACCGAGGCGACTCCTCCGTCGTTCACGTGGTACAGGACGTTGCCGGAACCGGACACGGGGATGTATGCCGTGTAGTCCATCAGCTTTGCGTGGCTGAAGTCCAGGAGGTATGCTTCGCGGCCGTCGTACTCGGTCTTCTGGGAGATCAGGCTGAAGGTGTAGTCCTTCGAACTGTCGGCGGTGATCTTCCACTTGACTCCGGACGGAGTCTTGACGATCACGGATTTGCCTTCGGAAGAAGCGTTGATCGTCGCCTCCACCGCATCGCTGTCGGAGTCGTAATCCTCCGTCAGGGCGTTCTCCACAACGGTACCGTAGCACACAGTGAGGTACGTATCGGCGGCCCAGTACACGGAATACGCCGACGTCCACTGATAGCCGCCGATTCCGAGGAGAATCGCTCCGACCCTGCTGCCGTACTGATCGACAACGAACAGGGGAGTCTTGTCCGACGGATCGAGGGTTATCGCATCGATGATGGACCCGTACGTGAATGTACCCTTCTCCACTCCGTTGATAAAAATCTTGTAGCTCAGGGGATCGGCGACATCTGCGTAAAGTTCGGACAGCTCTCCGGACTTCTTTTCGAAAGTCACGACATTCTTTTCCGCATCGTAAACGAATCCAACGATGTCCTCGACGGTCTTTCCGCCGTATCCCGCCATGGGAACGATGGAGAACGCGGGCACTCCGTCCGTGTAGGTCACGCCCAGATATCCGTTCGCGATGTCGGACTTCACCATGTAACCGTTGGTGGCATCGGCGAAGTATGATCCGCTTGCGAAGGAACCTGCGATCCGCCCGCCGGCCTGCACGTATACGCGGTCGGAGATGAGGAGGGAATCTCCCTCGAAGGACAGGACGGCATCCTTGGGTACGATCTGCACCTGGGTCATGATTATGGAATCCAGAACGGAGACTGCTCCCAGTTCCCTGACGTCGATGTTTCCTCCGCTGACGGTCACGGTCCTGCTGTTCCAGTCGGAGGACAGTTCGAAGGTCCTTCCGCCGGTGAGTTCGATCTTCGCATCGGCGCTGCCGAGGGAGAAGTCGCTGCCTGCGGTCCCCTTCAGATTCTTCACGGATATGTCGCTGTCCATAAAGCCGAAGTATTCGCCGCCATCGTAGAAGGAACCCTTCATGGACATCTCGTCCACGGAGAACTCCCCCTCGCTGGTGACCTTGAGGGATTTGATGGCGACGTCCGCGCCGGACATTCCGGCCTTGACGGAATCGGCGGAAACGGTCGAGCTCATGTGGGCTTCGTCGAAAGCTGCGGTCGCCTTCGCACCGCTGATCGACATCATCATCATGTCGGACGATGTGTAGCCCTTGAGGTAGAGGTCGAAATCCACGGATGCATCAGGGATGCTGAATGCCTTGAGCTTCATGTGTTCGGCTCCGTCCTCATCTTCGTCGGTGTAGATCTCGGTCGTCATGTCTCCTTTGACGGACCCGTCGATGCTGATATCCGCCTTGTCGATGCGGAGCTTGCCGATATCGTCGGTGTTGCCGGAAATGCCCTTTACGCGGAAATCCGCGGAGATCTCGGTCTTGATCTCGCTGTCCGTGGCGGAGGTCTGCTTCATCGAGAAGCCTGCGGAGATACCTTCGACAGAGATATTCGTGACCGCCTCCTCAGGGAGCGATACATATGCCGATGAAACACGGGAAAGGCCCTCATTCGACTCGAAGGTGACGGAATCCACTCCGAATTCCGCGGTGATCTCCGATACGGAGGTCAGGGAAACGAGATTGTTCACTGCGGAATACACCGCACTGTAGACCTCATAGGTAATGTCGCTCACGGAGTAGAGGTCCTCGAATCCGCTTATGGGATCGGCGATGAAACCGTTCATGGCATTGGCGAATTTGGTGGCATCATCGTAGTTCCATATGACCCACGTATTGTAGACGAGATCGTCGATGTGGTTGAACGTGTCCCTCGCATTCTTAACGACCTCGGAGATCATCTCACTTTCCTTGGGAGCCTTGGCTTCGTCATGGGTGCGGGTCGACATCTTCACCAGATCCGAGAATCCGGCCTGTGCGCCGAGACTGAGGCTGAGGCCTTTGGCTTCGGCCTTCTGGAACCCGCCGTCCTCGTCGACCGCATCGATGGAGATGCTGTCTGCGGAGAGTTCCTCGGAGAAGGACAGTTTGCCGGGGGAAAGGACCTCTGCGGAGAACTTCTCCTTCAGTCCGTCCACTGCGACATTGAATTTGGTGTATTCCTCGGCGAAATCGGAGAGGTCGAGACCTCCGGATACACCGGCGGTCACGGCGATGCTGCCGCTCTCGAAGGTGATCATGCTGGGATCGAATCCCGACGTGCCGAGTCCGGCCGTGGAGGATCCGCTCATCCCGGAGACATCTACCGCGGCTTTGACATCGGCTTCTAGGCCTGCGGAGACGGTGAATCCGTCGCCGATCGCAACCTTCAGATCGGCATCCGCGGACAGGGTTATGACGGCGGACAGGGTGGTCGACATACTGATGTCCAGTTTGAACGAGGCGGTACCGCTGCCGGTGAGGGTCGCGGTCTCGGTGGCTGCGGAGCCGTCGCTGCCGGTCTCTCCGGTCGGGAATGCGACGGAGATCCCGTCGAATCTGTAGGATGCCTGGATGTTCGTCGGGACGTCCATTTCGCCGATGGCGGTGATGGTGACGGTCACGGAGATGCTGTTCTCGCCGGAGGTCTTGAAGGTCATGCCGCCGGATTTGATCTCCGTCTTGTCGTCGAACGCGAGCGTGACCGAGGCGGTCGAGTCCGTATCTCCCGCTACGGTCGTTGCGGAGTATTTTCCGCTGAAGGCGACTGCGGTGTCGTCGTCGAACTCCTGGATGGTGAATTCCTTGCCCATGACGGACACGGCGAGGGCGGAACCCTTCTCGAACTGGAAGATATTCTGTCCGGAGGCGGCCAGAGTGAGACTCAGGACATCGAGGACGAGTTCGTAACCGTTCTCGACGCAGATATAACCGCCGTCTTTGAAGGTGTAGCTGTAGCCGAGAACGTTGTCTTCGCTCTCCTCGCCCACGGTGATCGCGGATGAGATCTCCCCGCCGGGGATAATGTATCCGCTCCCTTCGTACGAAGAGCTGCCGGAAAGGCTCAGACCGGAAAGTGCGGACAGCACCTCCTGGTCCGGCAGGGAGACGTAGGTTACGGCGTCGGCCGCCGTGTCCCCCTCGGTTCCGTCGGACATGATCGCCGCCGACGGGATTACCATGCATAAGGCGACCGCAAGGGCCGCCGCAAGTGTGTATTTCGTTTTGATTCTAACTCCCCCTGAAAATATCAGTCACCCATCCCGAGGGACGGAATTGGTTGGATGAGAGAATCGTCTGCTCAATATAAAGATGTATTTCCGAAAATCCGATGCTGCGGAAACGGCGCACCGGCGGTCTGGGGGGGGTTCCGGACCGCAGAAACGGGGTGCGGAAACGGTTCCCCGGCGATTCTGCCCGCCGGGGAACTATTTAAGAGGTTTTATCTCCCCGAAAAGGAGGATGGTGAAATCAGGCCTTCCTGCCGGCGATCTTCCATCCCAGGGCGGAGGCGATGATCAGCACGAGAACGGCCGCGAATACGGCCGCGATACTGATTGCGGTGCCGGGTTCGCCATCGCCTTCTGCGCCGTACATGACGGCGTAGTAGGAGAAGTGGTCGGTCTCGAAGGAGAGGACGCCATCCTCATAGGTGCTGCCGATGGCGGTGAGGTTTCCGGAATCGTCGACGTATGCGACATACATGTCCGATGCCTTCCTGTCGGACGGCAGGACGTAGTCCAGGGAAACGACCGCGCTGCTTCCGAGCTGGTGCTCCTCCTTCCCATTCATGAGAAGGCTGACGGAGATGACGGCGCCGCTGTCTTTGACGGCATTCCTGACGGCCTCGTTATCGATGGAGGAGGTGTCGGCGACCTTCTCGATATCCAGGCGGAAGGATCCGCCGTAGGTCTCCGAAAGATAGCCGAGGACTTCCGCGGAAAGTTCGGCGGAGACATCTCCGTTCTTCACCTCGAGGGCGAGACCGCCGTCGATGACGGACCTGATGCCGTTCTCTCCGACCTCGACGGTCCCCTCGGCTGCGTCGATCACGGTCTTGACGGCATCGGCGGGAAGCTTCGCGATCTTCTCCTGGGCGACCAGGACCTCTTTGCAGACGGCGCAGTGGCTTCCCGCAGTCAGTCCCTCGTTCTCCTTGGTCGCAGGCACGGCCGCGTCGGGGACCGCCGTGTGGCCGAGGGCGGGAACGACCATCTGTGCGTCGGTCTTCTCCTCGCCGCCGATGTAGTTCTTCTCGCAGACGGTGCAGTGCTTATGTGCCAGAGTCCCGTCCGCGGTGCATGTGGCGGGCACTTCTGCGACATCGCTGAGGACTCCCGCGCGGAGGATGAATTTGATACTCTGTCCTTCCTGCTCCGTCCCTTCGGTGTCGATGATGAAACTGCCGTCCTCGGCGACGGAGAACACGGCGACGGTCTGGTCCTTATCGGAGACCGTGTCGGGGATCAGCGCCACCTTTTCCTTGCCGGCGAGCTTGTACGCGATGCACAGGTCCTTGCCGAAGTGTCCGTAGGAGATGCTCTTCGGGTAGTCGATGCCGGTCTCGGTGTCCTTCTGGGACTCCATGTCCCCGTGGTATCCTTCGGCTACGAAGTACTCCTCGGGTTCCGCGGCCATTGCGGTCTTCCACAGGGGGATCTCGTCCTCGGTGATCTCCTCTATGTCCCTGACGCTCAGCTTGGGACCGGCATTCTTCAGGCTGACGAAATACGCATGGGAATCGATCTGCTCGGTCTCGGGACTCGAGGCACCGAGATTGACTATGGTGAAGCTCACAACCTTGCTGCCGTCGTCGAGACCCGTCTTGTTCAGTCCGGCGAGCCTGAAATCCTTGATCTCGGTGCTGGTGCCGACGGGATCGAGACCGTCGGCCACATAGGATGAGTAGGAAAGTACCGAACCGTTCACGAATTCGGCGGAGAGTTCGTTCTTATCCCTGCCGTGGCCCATGGTGAAGAGAGCGCTGTCGCCGCTCGTGCCGTCGGAGGCCGCGAGAGACACATGGATATCGGTGTAATAGTCCTCGTCGCTTCCGCTGTACTTGATCCCGTAATCGAGACCGCAGAGAGTGAAAGGCTTGGACTCGGAGGACCAGGATGTCGCCTTGTCGGCGCTCAGTGCGGTGCGGTAGTATGCGAGGACGTCGGCGAAACCGAAGTCGGGCGAAGCGGATTTCTGGATGAGTTTTCCGAATTCGGTGATCCCCTGGGGCTCGAATCCGATCCCGAAAGCGACCTTGGACAGGGTCAGGGAGGATCCGCCGTTCTTCTCGGTACCTGTTACATTGTCGCCGATCTTCAGTTCGTCGAGGTCGGCATCGAGCTCCATCGCAGTTCCGGTGAAACCGAGGATGACTGTGCTCATATCCAATTTGGATCCGAGCTGAACAACCACGTTTTTGGAGACACCGTCGGATGTCTTCGAGAATCCGACGGTGATTATGTCGCATTTGAGTGTGATCTTGACTCCGTCAAGGATCTGTTTGGTCATGACATCGCTGATTACATTGGCGAATCCGTCTTCCACGGCGCTTCCGATGCCGCCGTTCACGACGTATTTCAGGACCTTGGCGACGCTGACGTTCTCCATATTGAGGATAAGGTAATCGGAGTGGATCTTGTAGACGATCGCTCCGGTGTCAATGACTATATCCGCGGTGTCCGCAAGGGCGAATTTGGTGTTCGGTACGCCGGAAGTGAAGGTCAGTATCCCCTTGTCGTCGACGGCGGCATGAAATGCCGCATCGGTCAGGGCGATCTTCATACCCTCGGGATCATCCTCAGACTCCGACTCCGCGGCGGCCGAGGTCTCCTCGGCCGCGGGACTCAGATAGCGGAACGAATCGGCGGAGAAGTCCATGGTGAAACCGACGAGGTTGTCGGCGATCTTCCCGACGTTCTCCTTGGTGATCTTACCTTCTTTGATGATCGAGGTGACGGCATTCGCGAATCCGCAGTCGCCGCGGATGCCTATGTCCGTGAATCCGATGCTGAAACGTTCGGCGGTCAGGGTGTTCGAACCGTCCTCGTCTTTGGAGTATCCCCTGAGCGTGGAAAAATTCGCGGAGGCGTCCTTGATCGCGCTCTGATCCGCCTTGAGGTTCATCGACAGTCCGGTGAAGGTCACCTCGACCGCCGAATCCTTCTCCTTGTCGGCATCCTTGTAGGTGTAGGTGCCGACCTGGTAGTGTATGTCGCAGGCGTGGGTCGCCTTCTGGGTCTCTTCATCGATGCCGTTAGTGTTCTTCATGGTCAGCGCGACCGCGGTCGCACCGAATTTCGCAGAATATTCCGGAGCGGGTTCGGCGGGGGTCTCCCCTTCGGCGGCGGACGGGGTCTCGCCGGTCTCGGCGCCCTCGGGAGGTTCGGGATCGTTGCCGGTCCTCACGGCGCCTTCGAGGTCGGCGATCTCGAGGGAGATGTCGTAGTCGCCCACGACGGATTCCGCATCCTGTTTGACGATGCCTTTCAGGGTGCTCAGGGTGAGATTGCCGTAGGTGTCCGCATACGTCTTCGAGGAATCGAAGGTCACCCTGTATTCGGCCGCGTGGGAGACGGTGCTGCGGTCGTATCCGCCGCCAATGGTGAGGTTCCACTGGTAGGTCTTGCCGCCGTCCTCCACGTTGCTGGAGAAGGTCAGTCCGCCCTCGCTGTCGGAGATGTCGAATGCGATGTGCAGGGTCTCTGTCTCGCCCTTCTCGAGGGTGGAGACGGTGACCTTCCCCTTGATCAGAAGGCTGTCGAGCGTCGCAATGGTGACGCCGTCCACGGCGACGGTGCCGGTCTTGATTATACCGAGGTTGCCGAGGTCTCCCGTACCGGAATCGAGAGCGGTCGCGTCGAACACCGCCCCATTCTCGATGACGAGTCTGCCGATGTCGACCTCGTTGTATTCCTTATCGTCGATCTTGTCGAATACCACGGTCGAGCCGTTCTTCACGACCAGGACCGTTTTCCCTTCGACCTTCTTGAGGAGATCGGATACGTTCACGGTCTCCGCCCCGTCTCCGCCGACTATCACGGCGTCGGCGTCGCTGTAGGAGGGGGAGGTCTTCAGAGGGGTCTCGATGCTGGAAACCGCATAGAGCCCTGTCATTTTCTGCATGTCGAGTCTGCTGAAATCGATATCAATCCCCTCATCCTCGTCGGTGGTTTCGGAGTCCGCGGCGGATGTTCCGTCCGTCGGCACGGTGACAGCGAAAGCACAAAAAACCATCATTGCAGCCGCAATGACCGCAAGCAGCGGAGTCTTCTTTGTTACTGCTGTATTCATTTTGCTTCACCCGATCGGGTTTATGAGCGCCCGCATTGCTCTCATTCTATAAATAAGAAAAACCCCGGAACAGGACCCTGGGGTGCGGAATACGGATGCGTTTCCGCGGATGAAACGCGGGAAAGAGACTTCGAAAATCCCATATTTCCGAAAATGAACAGATTATCTTTCCGAAAACAGATAATTCCGAAAAAAGTGGGCATGCGCCGTCGGTCCTCTGCGTCATATGCGGGACCGCGGAACTGCGTCCGGACGGAGTCTACACGGTCCCGATAACCAGGCTGAAAGCCTGACAGAACGGGAATTGCCGGCGGTTCACGGCCCCAGCATGCATATGGGGACCACATACACCCCGTCGGGCCTGCGGTAGGCGCATCCCTCGGTGCCGCTTATGACACACAGGAACAGCGGCGGCTCCGCCCCGTCCTTCCGCATGAAGCCGGTTTCCGCACATTAACACGGGTTAACGGATATTGTTTATACCGTCATCCCGATTCCAGCCTCGTTCGCGGCAGACCCCCGTGCCTTCCGCAAGATAAGGAGTATACCGAAATGGCAGAAATGCAGACACTGTTCCCGTTCGTTCGCATAGTGAAACAGGAGAAGATGAAGAAAGCACTTCTCCTGAACGTCGTAGATCCCAGCATCGGCGGGGTCCTCATCAAAGGTGAGAAAGGTACGGCCAAATCGACGGCCGTCAGATCCATGGCCCAATTCCTCCCCGAGAGGCCCGCGGTGAAAGGATGCGTATACCGCTGCGACCCCCGCTACCCCAAGAGGATGTGCGCAGAGTGCCAGGCGAAGATCGCCGGCGGCGAGAAACTGGAAACGGTCACCGTTCCCATGAAGGTCATCGAACTCCCCCTCAACGCCACCGAGGACAGGGTATCCGGTACCCTCGACCTCGAATACGTACTGAAGACGGGAAAGAAGAAATTCGAACCCGGAGTGCTCGCATCCGCCAACGGCAACATCCTCTACGTCGACGAGATCAACCTTCTGGACGACCACATCATCGACCTCCTCCTCGACTCCGCCGCCATGGGCGTCAACTACGTCGAGAGGGAAGGCGTGTCCTTCTCCCACCCCGCCCGCTTCGTCCTCGTCGGTACCATGAACCCCGAGGAGGGGAACCTCAGGCCCCAGCTCCTCGACAGGTTCGGACTGTCCGTGGAGGTCGAGGGGGAGGACAGCATCACCACCAGGACCGAGGTCATCAAGAGGAGGCTCGCATTCGATGCGGACCCCGAGGGATACATCGAATCCTGCAGGGAGGAGCTCGATGCCCTCACCAAGCAGATCGAATGTGCCAGAGGTCTCGTTTCCGAGATCCCGATCGACGACAGGGCCGTCACCATGGCCGCGAGACTCTCCATGAAATTCAACATGGAGGGACACAGGTCCGACATCACCCTCATCCGCGCCGCCAGGGCCAACGCCGCCCTCGCCGGAAGGAAGGAGATAACGAAGGAGGACATGGAGACCGTCGCCCCCCTCGTCCTCGCCCACCGCGTCAAGAGGAACGCCTTCGACAAGACCAAGTTCGACGAGAGCGAGGTCAGGGAATGTCTGTCCAAACTGTGAACAGCCTCCCTTTCTCCGCCATATACGGGAACGGAAGCGCCAAGACCGCGCTGCTGTGCGCGGCCGTCAACCCGAAGATAAAAGGCGTGCTGATCAAGGGTCTCTCCGGCACCGGAAAGACGGCGCTGGCACGTTCGGTCTGCTGCATCGACCCGGGAAAGAAGGTCGTCAACGTACCGCTGAACGTCACCGACGAGCAGCTGTTCGGCGCCATCGACCTGGAACTCGCCATATCCGCCGGAGAGGTGAAGCTGGGCGAGAGCCTCCTCATGAGGGGGAACGGGAACTACGTCTACCTGGACGACGCCGACCTCTTCGACGCCAACGTCCTCACCGCCATGCTCAACGACGTGCGCGACGGGAAGGTGTGCATAGAGAGGGAGAACGTGTCCGCATCGTACGAATGCGACACCACCGTCCTCGCCAGCATGAATTCCAACAGGAAATACATCGACAAGCACGTCCTCGACTGCTTCGACATCTGCGTGACCATGCGCAAACCGGAGAAATCGGACGCCTGCGAGGAGATCATCAGGAGGAACCTGTCTTTCTACGACGGTGCGTTCCCCTCCGAGGCGGACTACATCGGAAGCGATGCGGAGACCGCCGAGGCGGTGAAGAAGGCGAGGGAACTCCTTCCGGAGGTGCACCTCGCCCAGAAGCGTATGCGCGACATAGCCAGGATCTGCAACGCCATAGGCGTCAAAGGGTGCAGGGGGGCCGTCTCCACCGCCCACACGGCCTGCGCCCTCGCCGCCCTTGCGGGAAGGAAACGCGTCACCGACGCCGACGTGGCGCAGGCGGCGCTCCTGTGCCTGGAGCACAGACGCACCAAACGCCGCGTCAGGAAGGAGAAGAAGCAGTACAACGCCCTCAGCGACGGCGTGAACGGCATCGGCGGGATCAAACTCTTCATCCACGACGAGAGGGGCGGCACCGCCGAATCCAGGATCGTGAAGGGCATCAACGACTCCGACGTCACGGTATCCCAGGTGGGATCCGGCGAGGCGTTCGTCAAATCCGACGAGGTGGACGACGTGGTCTCCGTCATAGGGGACACTTTCGAAGCCATCGACCTCCTGGAGGCCGAGGACAGCAACGGATCGTTCTCCGGAGACGATGTCGCCAAGAGACGCTACGTCGAAAGCAGGGACAGGAACGGGAAATACATCAAATCCCGCGTCCCGAACAGCAGCTACCCCGACATAGCGTTCGACGCCACCGTGAGGGCCGCCGCGCCCTACCAGCGCAAACGCCGCGCACCGGGGGAGACTGGAGTCAAACTGGAGAAACACGATATAAGGGAGAAGGTGAGGCAGAAACAGGTCTCGTCCACCTTCCTGTTCCTTCTGGACACCAGCGGCTCCCTGATCATCCGCAACAGGATGAGCAAGGTGAAGGCGGCCATGATCTCCATGCTCAGCACCCACTACGTCAAGAGGGACAGGGTGGGACTCATGACGTTCAACGAGGAGTCCATAGAACTCATCCTCCAGCCCACCAGGGCCGTGGAGCAGCTGGAACCCATCATCGACGCAATCGCCGTGGGAAGGGGGACCCCTCTGAGCGCGGCCCTCGTGAAGGTGTACGAGTACATGATGCCGTACACCCTCAAACACCCGGACGAGAAGTGCCACATCGTCCTGATCACGGACGGGAAGGCCACCCAGGCGATGGACAGCTACAGGGATCCGATAGAGGAAGCCCTGGACATCTCCAGGAACGTGAACATACCCAACTCCGACTGGATCGTCATAGATTCCGGGCTCGGATACACCAAGAACGACATTCCGAAGACCCTCGCCGAGAACCTCCACGGGAAATTCTTCCTGCTGGACGACCTCGAGGTCAAGGACGACAAACCCAACATCTGGAAAGGATGGTCCGACACCTACACGGGCGTCGTCGATCACCTCAACAGGTGACACGTGAGGGGCGTTTCCGCACATCTGGCACATATGTGCGGTCCCCTCACTACCGTTTTATATCCGATTCCGAATGTCAACAGCGTATGGAATCCCGCGCGAAATCCGTGAAAGATATCATCGTCGGAATCATCGTGGGCATCGCAGGTATGCTGCCCGGGATCAGCGGAGCGGTCATATGCGTATGCTTCGGCATCTACGAACGCCTCGTCCGCGACTTCGCCCTTCTCCGCGTCTATCTGAAGAAGGACTTCTGGTTCATCCTGTGCCTCGTGATAGGGGTGTTCATAGGCACGGTCGTCGCCGCGAAGATCCTCTCGGGCGCGATGGACAGCTACCCCACGGAAAGCCAGTTCCTGTTCGCCGGACTCATCGCCGGGCAGATCCCCGCCGTTTACTACATGACGGAACCGGGGAAAGGGAAATGGACCGGTTCCAACAAGGGTGCGCTCATCCTCGGATTCGCGCTGATCGCCGCGATGCTCGCGATGTACTTCTCCGGAAGCGGGGACGATCTAGTCCTCTCCGGCGGCTTCGCCGGAACGGCCGTCGCCTTCGGGATCGGGATACTCGTGGCCGTCTCCGCGATGGTCCCTGGGATCAGCCATTCCACACTTCTGATAGTGCTGGGTCTTTTCACCCTGTTCACCGACACCGTCGGAAACCTGGATATGGAGTTCCTCCTGCCCATGGCCGCGGGAGCCGTCGTAGGGCTGTTCGGATTCGCAAAGGCCGTCCACTATGCGCTGGAATTCCACCACAGGAGCACGTCTTTCCTGATATTCGGACTGACTGCGGGATCCCTCGTGATGCTGCTCATAACGTCGGTGTACGAGGCGGCCGGATGGACACACATAGCGGCCGGCATAGTCACGTTCGCAGTCGGATTCGCAGTCGGCATATGGTTCATGAAGAAGGGCGCCGAACAGGAATCCTCCGAGGCGGAATGAAGTCGGAAACGGCTTATCCTTCCATCGGCATTCTTCCTGCGATATGTTCTGCCCCAAATGCGGATGCATGCTGCCGGACGGAGCCTCCGTCTGCAGGGAATGCGGATGCAGGATAAGGAAAAGCGACAGGAGTTCCCTCGGCGAGAAGCAGCCCGTCGGCACAGGGACCTACGGTGACCGCAGTCCCCGGGCCGTGAGACACTGGATCTCGATAGCCGCGGGGACCGTTGCTTCCCTTGTGATGATCACATCCATCTTCATGGAATGGCTGAACCCAGGAATGACGGGATTCGGGATCGTGGCGGACGGCTATCCGTCCGGAGGGATCGCCGTGCTCCGTGCGGTGCCCGCGATAGTCGCGGCGGTCGGAGCATTATCTGCCGTCCGTTTCGTATCCGCGGCACGCCTGGCATCCGCAGTGTTCCCGCTGGGAATGGCCTGCGCCGCACTCGCCGTGATCCTCTGCGCATCCGGATGGGGTTACGGATATTCCGCCGGAACGGGAATATATGTCGCCGTGCTGTCGTCGTGCATCACGGCGATGATAGGACTGAGAACGACGAATCTCTGATGTCCGGAATATAAGATTGGCCCGCGCGGGAAAATGGGATAGGATGTGGATGCGCGGGCCGAGGTATGAGCACTGGTTGGGGGATGCTCTTTTTTTCCTCTGATTACTCCATCTTCGGGAGGTTATTTAAGCCGAATGGGGAGGGGTGGCCGAATCTGACCGATTCTGACGCAGGACTCCGAATCTGATATTCAGCAGGCATGGCGCATCTTCACGGCGATGCCCCTCTTCAGCTGTTCCATCTCCTCTCCGCACATGGCGGCGACGCCGACGCCCTTCACCTTCCCGTTGCATACGGCGATCGCCTCGTCCCCGATACGGAGGCTGTGATCGGCCTTCTCCACGCCGACGGCGAAAAGACTGCCCTTGAGCTCGAAATCCTGTATCTCGACGATGTTCTTCCCGAGTCCCGCGACGATCTCCGCACCCTCGAGGGTGAGGGAGAACATGCCTCTCTCGGGCGACATCATGCACAGCTGGGTCTTTTTCTTCCTGTCCTCCGGGTCCTCGCGGAAGACCTTCCAATAGGGGAACTTCCCGATACCGTAGGTGTTCTCATCCATTATCGCGTCCGCGACATCCCTGCCGAACTGGAAGGAGAGGACCGAACGCACGGCCTCCCTGCGGTCCACCAGATAATCGACCGTCTCCATCCCTTTGGCCGCATCTCTGAGGGCCTTATCGAGGTTCTCGAGGGACTTGGGGGATACGGGATCGCCGACGACGGTCTCGACCATGTCGCCGCAGATGCCCTCCACCAGCTCCGCATCATCTCCGAGATGGCATACGACCTTCTCGTAATGCCCCTTCTCCATGAGTTCCTTCAGCATCCTCCTGATGGTCGCCTTCTCCTCGCATTTCCACTCCCCGGTCACGGGGATGTCGTAGGAGTTGGCGGGATACATCGCATCGAGCTCCCTCGGGACGATACCCAGAGGGGATGTGACGATGACCTCGTGGACGAGGGTGTCGTGCTGTGCGGTGTGTATCGCGGAGGCGAAGAGCTTGTGGGTCTTGGAGGTGTGGTAGGGTTTCTTGGCGGAGCACGGCAGAAGGAGGAGGATCCTCTTGTGCGGAGGCACGGTGTACCTCTCTGACAGCATCTTCTGATATCTGGCTATGTCGGGTCTCCTCAGGGCCTGCGTCGTATTGCAGGAGAACCTGCACCCGACGGTGGAGCAGCATTCCTCCTGGTATTCGTACCCGTCCGCATCGAATATCCTGAGGGCGGCTACCTCCCCCGCGGAGGAGAACGACCTCTGGTCCACCAATTCCCTGAGTCTCCCGGCGCCGATGAAACGGGCGATCTTGCCGATCTCCCTGTCCATCTCGGAGACGTTGTCCTCCGAACAGTCCGTCCCGGCGGACACCCTCCCCTCGGGGATGAGGGAGATCCCGTCCGCGCCGGCGGCCCTGCAGAACGAGTCGTCGACGGCGTCTACACCCATGTACACCAACAGTGCCAGATCCGCGGGTTCCGCTATTCCGCACATGACGAGGAGCCTGTTGAAACCGGCGATCCTCCTAGCCTTCATGACCTGGTCCACGGTCCTTCTGAAGTCGCCTTTGACGTCGAAGGCGTTGGGGATGACGACGATCTCCGAATCCCCGGGGACGGTCTCGTCCCCGGTGAGCGGGAGCCTGAGGACGGTGATCCCGTCCTCCGTCCTCGGGGGCACGGATATGCCGGATGCGGCGGACGTGAGCAGACCGCCGTCCAGACGGACGGATGAACCGAGGATGCTGAGCGTCCTCCCGTCCTCCCCGACGGAGATACCCGTACCGCCGGACACACCGGTCTTCAGGACGCACGGTGTCCTGAGACATCCGTCCCCTTTCCTGTATTCGCAAATCCTTCCCCGCTGGGACCTGCCCACGACGTCAAGCATGGGGACTGCTAATGCCCGTCGGTATAAGTAAGTCGCCTATGGGATGAAGCCAGAGGCGGGAACGGCCGGCGCCCCGTCCGCATAACAGTTAATATCTTGGGCGCTTATTGAGAACCATGGACTTTTATGACAAGGACCTCGTATCCATCCGGGACCTGACGAAGGACCAGATAGAATACATTCTCGACCTCTCGAAGAAGATGGTCCCCTACGCCCGGGGAGAAAAAGTCAAACGTGCCCTCGACGGCAAGATCCTCGGAAACCTGTTCTTCGAACCCTCCACCCGTACGAAACTCTCCTTCGAGAGCGCGGCCTACAGACTCGGCTGCGACGTCATCGACGTCTCCGAGATGTCCATGACCTCCATCGCGAAGGGGGAGACCCTCGCGGACACCATCAGGATGGTCGACGCATACTGCGACGTGATCGTCCTCAGGCACCCCTTCGAGGGCGCCGCGAGGCTGGCGGCGGATGTTTCCGAGAACCCTGTCATCAACGCGGGCGACGGTGCGGGTTCCCATCCCACGCAGATGCTCCTGGACCTCTTCACCATGAAAGAGGCCAAAGGTTCCCTCGACGGACTCAACGTCACCATGGTCGGCGACCTGAAGTACGGGAGGACCGTCCATACGCTCGCGCAGGCACTGACGAACTTCGGGGTGAAACTCACCCTCGTGGCCCCCGAATCCCTCCAGATGCCGCAGGATATCGTGGACAGACTGAAGACCGACGGCTGCGTCCCGAGGAAGACGAGCATCCTCGAGGACGTTATCGGGGACACCGACGTCCTCTACGTCACCAGGATCCAGAGGGAGAGGTTCCCCGACCCGGCGGAATACCAGAAGGTCGCCGGGACATACAGGATCGACAACGCGATGCTCAGGAACGCCAGGGACGACATGATCGTCATGCACCCCCTGCCCAGGGTCAACGAGATCGCCACGGAGGTCGATTCCACGCCCCACGCGAGATACTTCCAGCAGGCGTTCAACGGGGTTCCGGTCAGAATGGCCATCCTCTGCGCCATCCTGGGGGGAGACATATGAAGGAGATAGCCGACATCAAGATCCCGCCGATCAGGAACGGCACCGTCATCGACCACATCGAGAACGGTCAGGCGCTCAACGTCCTGAAGATCCTCGGAGTCAACGAGAACAACATCGACTCCGGAATCAGCATCGGCATGCACGTACCGACGACCAAAGAGACGAAGAAATGGAAGGACATCGTGAAACTCGAGGACATGGAACTCGACGAGACGACCGTATCCAAGATCGCCCTCATCGCCCCCGATGCGACGATCTCCATCATCCGCGACTATTATGTGGCGGAGAAATTCGACGTCGAACTGGGAGACAAGGTCGTGGGACTCGTCAGATGCAGCAACCCCAACTGCATAACCAACAAAGGGGAACCCGTGTCCCCCCAGTTCTCCGTGGAAGACAGACACCCTCCGCGGCTGAGATGCGTCTACTGCGACCGCGTCCTCATGAACATATCGGACAATCTGATCTGATAGCATGAAGATGATAGTCGTCACCGGGATGCCCGGTGCCGGCAAGGAGGAGTTCCTCGCGGCCGGCAGGGACGCGGGAGTGCCGTTCGTGAGGATGGGCGACGTGGTAAGGGACGCCTACGCCGCATCCGACGCGGAAAAGGACGGACTCTCCGTGGGTCAGTTCGCGGACCGCGAAAGGAAGACCCGGGGCGCCGACATATGGGCCAGAAGGACGATCGAGAGGACCTTCGGCGACATATTCATCATCGACGGATGCAGGAGTACCGACGAGATAGACGCGTTCCGTTCCCTCGGTGCGGACATACGCGTGGTCGCGGTCCATGCATCCCCGCCTGTCAGATATGAGCGTCTCGTGAAAAGAGCCAGAGAGGACGCTCCGCACAACAGGGAGGAGTTCGAGACCCGCGACAGACGCGAACTCTCGTGGGGTTCCGGGAACGCCATCGCCCTGTGCGACTACATGATCGTGAACATGGGTTCCCTGGAGGAATTCCATATGAAATCCGCAGCCCTCCTGAGGTCCCTGAGATGAGGTTCACCACCGCCCGTCTCTGCGGCGGGAAGGCCGTCATGGCCATATCCGCGGACATACTGGATATCGATCTGGCACATGCCGCAGAGATCATCGAGGGCGAAGGCTGCAAGATAAAAGAAAAGAATGACATGCTCCTGGTCTTCGAGTGGAACGGGATGGAGGTCACCCTCTACCCCCAGGGCAAGGTCATGTATCTCCCCCAGACGGACAGGGCCCAGTGCATATCGGATGCTACGGCCCTGCTCGAAAAGATCCGCCGACGGGGCCTTTCCATTATATATCCCGACAATATGCCCGATACATGGACGATCTGACCGGAACGATTCTGGCGATATGCATCGCCGCCGTCCTGTCCCTGGTAGCCCGCAAAAAGGGATTTCTCACCGACTCCGGGATAGCCCTATCGTTCGCATCCGCCGCCGTGATTGCATTCTGCGGCGGTTTCTGGTGGTTCATCGCATACCTGCTCTTCCCGATACTGGGATTCGCCGCCACGTTCACGAAGATCAAGAAAAAGAAGGATCTGGGTCTTCAGGAGGGACGGTCGGGGGAGAGGTCCTATGCGAATATAATCGGGGTCGGCACCGTCCCCGTAATCATTTCCATACTGTATTACGCCGGCGGCTGTACATCCCAATGCCTCGCCGTCGCATTCCTCTCCGCGGTATGCGTGTCCCTGGCGGATACGATATCCAGCGAGATAGGAGTGTTCGACAGGAACGTGTGGATGATCACCACGCTCAAGAGGACCGAACCCGGGATCAACGGAGGAGTCTCCCGTCTGGGTCTTTTGAGTTCGGCCGCAGTCAGCGCCGTATTCTCGATTGCCGTATGGTTTATCACGGACTGCGGTCCGCTGCTCTCGGCCCTCATCATATGGGTCTGCGGAATGGCCGGCAATCTCCTCGACAGCGTCGTCGGAGCTGTATGGGAGAACAAGGGGAAGATCTCGAAATACGGCACGAACATGGTGACCGTTCTGGCAGGAGCAGTTATCGGATTCGTCCTGTGCCGTCTGTTCCTGTGAATCGGACGGATCATGAACACTGCCGCACCTGCGGAGATCATTGCAGAATTATTTTCGAAGATCAACTTATAGATACCTCTCATGAGATATCCATCGTGATCTCGATCCAAAGGATCCTGATCACGACACGGAAAACTCGTTTCCGGCGTTCGGTTTTGAAACCAAACGTTTTATCACCTCCCGCCGGGCGGTTCCGGTGTGCCGGTGTGCCTAGGCAGACAGTCCGGCACACCGGACTTCCCGCACTCGGCATCATTCACTACTTCCGCATACCCTCTTTAAAATTTGATACTGCATGCATATTGCATCGGCACAGGAGACAGACCCGATGCTCCCGGACGGCTGAAAAAAGGTGCCGCGGTTGGAGGAGGTCCGCGGCGGACCCCGTGAAATGTTTTACGGATCAGAGTCCGCAGAGCTTCAGAAGCTTCTCCCACTTCTTGTCGACGTCCTTCTGGATCTCTTCGACGACGGGAGCCCACCTCTCGTCCCTGAGGTGCTTGAACCTTCCCTGGGACTCGAACCAATCGGTGATCGGCTTCTTCTCCGCCTTTCCGTCGGCGATCCTCCTGCTGTCCGCGGACAGGGAGTACTCGCCGTCGACGACCTCGTAAAGGGGCCAGACGCAGCAGTCGACCGCCAGCTTGGAGATGGCGATGGTGTCGCTGGGGGAGAACCTCCATCCCCTGGGGCAGGGGGAGATCGCGTTGATGAAGGACGGACCTCCGCACTCGAACGCCTTGCGGGCCTTGGTGACCATGTCCCTCCATGCGTAGGGGGCGGCCTGTGCCACATAGGGCATGTTGTGCGCCACCATGACGGCGGTCATGTCCTTGGGGTATTCCTTCTTCCCGTAGGACTCGGCTCCGTTCCAGGAGGTGGTCGTGGATGCTCCCTTCTCGGTGGCGGAGGACCTCTGGATACCGGTGTTCATGTAGGCCTCGTTGTTGAAGCACACGAACAGCATGTCGTGTCCCCTCTCCATGGCTCCGGAAAGGGCCTGGAGACCGATATCGTAGGTGGCTCCGTCTCCCGCGAAGTTGACGAACTTGATGTCCTTGTCGATCTTGCCCTGTCTCTTCAGGGACTTGTAGGCGGTCTCGAGACCGGCCGCGCCCGCCGCACCGTTCCCGAAGGCGGTGTGGACCATGGGCACGTTCCAGGAGGTGTACGGGAAGATGGTGGTGGAGACCTCGAAGCATCCGGTGGACACCGAGACGGCCACGTCCTTCTCCGTTCCCATGAGGATCTGCCTCGCGATGATGGACTCGGCGCATCCTGCGCAGAGCCTGTGCCCGCTCGCGAGCCTGACGGGGATCTTGTTAAGTTCCTTGAGTGAAAGTCCGCTCATTCGTGCACCCCCACGAAGTTGACCTTGTCGGCCTTACCTTCGATCACCTGCTTGTAGACTCCCATGAAGTCGGACACCTGGGTGTCGGCTCCTCCGAGTCCGTAGATGAAGTTGTACATGCGGGGCATCTTGTCGTTGAGGGTCGCCGCGGCGCAGACCTCGGGGAACATGGGGCCGTAAGCTCCGATGCTGAGGTGCCTGTCCATGACGAGGACGTTCTTCTTGCCCTTCATGACCTTGGCCAGCTGTTCCGCGGGCCAGGGCCTGTAGACGCGGGGCATGCAGACTCCGACCTTCATTCCCTCGGCCCTGAGTCTGTCGACCGCCTCCTTCATGGTGCCGAAGGAGGATCCGAGGACGACCGCGACGGTGTCCGCATCCTCGCACATGTACTCCTCGACGAGGCGGTACTTCCTTCCGGAGATCTTCGCGAACTCGTCGAACACGTCCTGTGCGACTCCGGCCGCCTTCTCCATGGCGAGGACCATCTGGTACTTGTGAGGGAAGTAGAAGAGGGGCCCGTCCATCAGGTTGTGGGTGGTCGGGTGGTCGGTGTCCAGGAGGGGACGTACCGGCTTGAAGGGTCCGACGAACTCCTTGACGACGGAACTCTCGAGGGGGGTCATCCTCTCGATGGCGTGGGTCAGGATGAATCCGTCGAGGTTGACGAGGACCGGAAGCTGGACGTCCGGGTTCTCGGCGATCTTGGGACCGACGATGCTCATGTCGTAGGCCTCCTGAACGTTCTCGCAGAAGAGCGAGAGCCATCCGGTGTCCCTGGCGGACATGACGTCTCCGTGGTCGTTGTTGATGTTGATGGGACCGCTGACGGTCCTGTTGGCGACCGCCATCATGACGGGGGTCCTCATGGACGCGGTGATGGGGAGCATCTCCCACATGTACGCGAGTCCCTGGGACGCGGTGGCGGTGAAAGTCCTGGCCCCTGCGGAGCAGGAGGTGGTGCAGAGGGTCAGCGCGGAGTGCTCGGACTCCACGTCCACGAACTCGGTGGTGACCTCCCCGTTGGCGACGTACTTGGCGAAATCCTCGACGATGATGGTCTGAGGGGTGATGGGGTATGCCGCGCAGACATCGGGGTTGATCTGCTTCCAGGCGAGTGCGACCGCACCGTCCCCGTTGATCGCGATGTCCTTTCCGACCTTTGCGCTCATTCTATGTCCTCCTTCATGGTGATGGCCTTCTTGGGGCAGACCTTGGAGCAGATGCCGCAGCCCTTACAGTGGCTCATCTTGATGCCGGTGACCTTGTCGTCCTCGGTGAGGATGCAGTCGTCGGGGCAGTAGATCCAGCAGGTCAGACAGTCGATGCAGAGAGACGAATCGATGACGGGGACCATGGACCTCCAGTCCCCGGTCTTGAAGTTCTCGGAGTTTCCGGGCTCGATGACACGGCTTCCGATGACCATGTCCTTGTATCCTGCCATGTTAACCATTTTACTCGACCTCCTCGTAGGCCCTCTTGAGGGCGGAGAGATTCTTCACGATCAGCTTGTCGGAGAGTTTTCCGGTGAACTTGTCGGTGATGTTGTCCTCCATCTCGCTGTAGCTGATGACGGGGCGGATCTTGATGAGAGCTCCCAGCATGGCCGTGTTGACGAGAGGCTTCCCGATCTCCTCGAGGGCGATCTTGGAAGCGTTGACGGCGTGGCACTCGGCGGTGGTGCCGATGGCCTTCTGAAGCTCGGCGGGCGTGCCCTCGAAGTTGGCGAGGATGAAACCGCCCTTCTTCAGACCCTTGGCGACATCGACCTTCCCGATCAGGGTGGGGTCGATGACGATGACTATGTCGGGCTCGTAAACCTGAGTGTGGACCCTTACCGGACTGTCGGAAATTCTGGAGAATGCCCTGATGGGTGCACCCATCCTCTCCGGCCCGAATTCGGGGAATGCCTTGACGTACTTACCGGAATATATGGCGGATTCGGCGAGGATCTCGTTTGCAGTGACGACACCCTGACCTCCTCTTCCGTGCCAACAGATCTCTGTGTCCATTAGAACAACCGAATAGTGGATTTCCCCATTGGATTTAAACCCTTGTATATATTCTACGAAAATCGCAAATTTCTGCAGGTCTTTTGCAGTTAAAACACACTAAAAATCGCTGAAATTACTATGTTCACAACGATTTTTACGAATTTCGAAAAGAAATTTTCGGTTGGCCTAATATATAAGGGGAACGGCAGGGATGAAAAACGGGACCCTGCCTCAGATCCCTTCTATCAGGTCCGTATCGGAAGGCCATTCCCCCCGGAACCCCGAAAGGGAGAACACCGCGAACCTGACCTTCCCGGACGGGGACATCCTCCCGGCGGCCGCCCTCAGACCCTCCAGAACCTCCGGACCGGCGGGACCATCGGTGCATACGCACGCCGCCGCCACAAGCGGTCTCCCCGTGCGGTCCGTGCCCACGAGATCCGCGGACACGTCCCTGTCCCAATACCCTCCGATGCGGTCGACTGCGAAATCCCAGTACCCCTCCGAGGACATCTCCGCCATCTTCTCCGCACATATGCTGCGGTATGCGGACGCCATGGTCTCGCGCGGGAGGTCCGCGCGGATGAATCCCATGATCTTCTCCGTCTCCCTCCTCTCGACGAGGTCGAGATGCGGATACACGTAACGGAACCAGAAGGCGGCCATCCTGTCGGGGATGCCGTACACCCCCTTCTTGCTGCGCAGGGGGTCGTCCTCCGTCACCGGGACCTTCCTCTCCGCGAGACCTGCCTCGGTGAGGACCTTCAGATAGCTCGTCAGACCCGTCTGCCTGAGACCCAGATCCTCCGCCATGTCCTTCAGCCTCGTATGTCCGGAGGCTATCGAACCGAGGATGGCGGCGTAGCTTCCCGCGTCTGCGACCTCGGAACGGAGGGATGACATGACCTCCCCGAAAAGATAGCTGTCGGGATTCAGGACCGTGTCCTCTATCGCGGAGTACACGTCGCCGTATCCCGCGAAGGTCCCGATGTACTTCGGAACCCCTCCTGTGACCGAGTACTTCAGGACGGCGTCCTTCGGGTCGGCGTCCTCGGAAAGGGTCCGCGACTCGGAGAACGTCAGGGGACCGAGGAGGATCTGCGCCGAACGTCTCCCGTAGAGGGGACTCCCGTACTCCAGGACCTGCGCCGACATCTGCGGGACGGACGAACCGCAGAGTATCAGCATCACGTTGGCGTTCTTCAGGACCGTATCCCACGCATACTGTAAGACCGATGGGAACGAGGGGTCCTTCTGGCCGATGCGGTGGAATTCGTCCATCATGATCACGGTCTTCTGGCTGCCCTTGAGGTCGGCGATCTCCCTGAACGTCCTGTTCCAGTCCCCGTCCGATGCGGCGCGGAGTCCGCGGCCGAGGAAATCCGCGGCGGCCCTGCGGAAATACGCCAGATTGCGGGACGAGGACTCCTTCCTGGCCAGGAAATACAGGGAATTCGGGTGCCTCCTCATGAACTGCATGAGGAGGGACGTCTTCCCCGAGCGCTTCCTGCCGTAGACGACCGCCAGCGACGAACCGGGCGTCCTGAACTGGTCCTCGAGCATCAGCATCTCCCTGTTGCGGCCCGTGAGTCTGTCCGTATCCTTCCCTCCCGTGGAAATATAATTTACAATATAATAAAACAAAATATAATAATTGCCCAAACCTCCGGAAAAACCTCCCCGCACCCGATTTCCGCCTCCCGGAACATCAAAAACGACGGAAAAGACCGTCTCGGAAAAACGCCGGTTGCAAACGCTTATATGCCGAACACCGAAATCGATATTCCAGAGAACAAAACGGGTTCTCCGAAACCTGTTCCGATCGAAGGAATTGTTATGGATAGCAGAACTGCGACCAAGAGGATTATCGATGTGAACGAGCTCCGTGTCGACGATGTGCCCATCGTCGGCGGAAAAGGAGCGAACCTCGGAGAACTCACCTCCTCCGGGTTCCCCGTACCCCACGCATTCGTCCTGACCACCGTATCTTATGATTACTTCATCTCCACCAGCAAGATCATGCCCAAGATCCTTGCGCAGATCAAATCCATCGACCCCAACTCCGATGACACCCTCGTCGCGGCGTCCAACGCCATCAGGGAACTCTTCGACAAATGCGAGATCCCCAAGGACCTCAAGGACGAGATCAAGGAGAACTACAAACTCCTCCTCGGAGGGAAGAAGGGATTCGTGGCCGTGAGGTCCAGCGCCACCGCCGAGGACCTGCCCGACGCATCCTTCGCCGGACAGCAGGAGACCTACCTCAACGTCAAGGACGAGAAGGACCTCTTCGACAAGATCAGGAAATGCTGGTCCTCCCTTTTCACCGCCCGCGCCATCTCCTACAGGGAGACCCAGGGATACTCCCACGAGGATGTGAAGCTGGCCGTCGTCGTCCAGAAGATGGTCAACTCCGAATTCGCCGGGATCATGTTCACCGTGGACCCCCACAACGGCGCCAAGAACATCATCGTCGAGGGCGGTTACGGTCTCGGCGAAGCAATGGTCGGCGGAGAGGTCACTCCCGACCACTATGTCATCGACAAGGCCAAGATGGCCATCAGCGACAAGAAGATCTTCAAACAGACCTGGAAATACGTCCGCGGCCCCAAGGGAGGAGCCGTCAAACAGGATGTCCCCGAAGAGGCCCAGGCCGTTCAGAAACTGCCCGACTCCCGCGTCCTCGAGATCGCCGAGATCGGAAGGCAGGTCGAGATCCACTACGACAAGCCCATGGACATGGAGTGGTGCATCGAGGACGGCAAGGTCTTCCTCGTCCAGGCGAGGCCCATCACCGCCATCGGGACCGGCAAGGAGGACACCGCGGGCAAGGAACAGGTCGAGGGAGGGGACGTGGTCCTCTCCGGGCTCGGAGCGAGCCCCGGCATGGCCACCGGAAGGGTCTGCATCTACGACGTCGGGATGAGCCTCGACGTCATCAAAGACGGGGACGTCCTCGTCACCAAGATGACCATGCCCGACATGGTCCCCGCCATG
>CAZHJV010000019.1:0-23977 GCA_964533525.1 uncultured Methanomassiliicoccales archaeon
CCATCGTGACGCTCATCACCGTCAGGAGGACGGCGACGGCGGCGCCCGTCGCCGCGGTCCACTCCCAGTTGCTGCCGGAGATCTTCATCAGCGCCCATGCCGCGAGAATGGGGGATTTTATGACGATCTGCAGCGCCCTGGCCGTGAAGACGGTCAGCTGGTAGACGTCGTTGGTGGAACGGGTGATGAGGCTGGCGGCGGAGAACCGGTCCATGTCCTCCGCGGAGAATTCCTGCACTCTTTCGAACTGCTTCGCCCTGAGGGTCTTCCCGAGGGACATCGCGACCGTGGTGGCCAGGAAACCGGCCGCCATGGAACATCCGAGACTGAGGACGGCGCAGGCGACCATCTCCTTCCCGTAATGCTTCACGAGATCCGTTCCGCTCCCGGTCTGTATGGCGTAGGTGATGTCGCTCATATAGCCCGGGATCTCGAGGTCGAGGTACACCTGGCATATTATGAAGACCATGAGCACGCATACGAGCGCCCAATCCCGTTTCCTGAAATACTTTAGGATCAAAGGAACCCTCTCGGACCGATATCGAGGCCCCAATCGCAGGGGTCGTTTTAATAACCAGCGTTTTTCGGGAGAGAGGGTAAGGGGTTTCGCATCCGCCGCGTGAACCGCGGGATCCCCGGAGACGGGGATCCGTTTCCGCCGAAAATGTTTGATTCCGTTCAGTCGTCCATGACGTTCTGGGCTTCCAGATACTGCAGTATCCGCTTCCTGAGGGCCGTGAACTCGGGCGATGCCCTGTCGCGGGGCCTGCCCCAGGGGACGTCGATGACCTTGTAGATGGAGGACGGTCTCTTGGTGAGGACCACTACTCTGTCCGAAAGATACAGCGCCTCGTCCACCGAGTGGGTGACGAAAAGTATCGTTCTGGCACTGTGCATGATGATCTTCGTCAGCTGCTCCTGCATGATGTTCCTCGTCTGCGCGTCGAGGGCCCCGAAGGGCTCGTCCATGAGGATGACCGCGGGGTGCATCACCAGCGCGCGGGCGATGCCCACACGCTGTTTCATACCTCCCGACAGCTCGTGGATGCGGGAGTCGGCGAACTTCTCGAGGCCGACGGCCTTGATGTACCTCAGCGCCCTCTCCGAGCGTTCCTCCTTGGGGACGCCGGCGACCTCCATCCCGAACTCCACGTTCTGCTTCACGGTCCTCCACGGGAACAGCGCGAAATCCTGGAACACCATCCCCCTGTCGGAGCCGGGTGCGGTGCACTCCCTGTCCCCCATGAAGACCTTCCCCGATGTGGGCTGCAGGAGCCCCGCTATGCAGCGGAGCACCGTGGTCTTCCCGCATCCGGACGGTCCCACAATGGAGATCAGCTCCCCCTTCTTGACGTCCAGCGTGAAATCGTCTACGGCCACCGTCTCGGAGTCGTCGGTCCTGTATACCACGCGGAGGTTCTCGACCTTCATCAGGGTCTCCCCCTCCGGGATGTCCTTGTAGAGGAGGTCCGTGCGGTCGGCCCTCACGCGGTCCTTGGACTTGGATTTCGGACCCGTCGTGACTATCTTCGCCTGTTCTTCCGATGTCATACGTCCATCCCCATTCTCTTGGATACGATCTTATGGATGTACTCCGCCACCCCGGTGGTGAGAAGTCCCAGCACCGCGATTATGACGATCGCGGCGTATGCCGCGGGCCAGAATCCGGCCGTCGCCTGCTCGGAGAGGTAGAATCCTATCCCGCCCAGCGGGGACGCGTACAGTTCCGCCGCCACGATGCACATCCATCCGATACCGAGACCGACCTTGATTCCGTTCATGATGTACGGGACGGTGGACGGCACCAGCACCTTCACGAAGATCTGCGCGTCCGATGCGCCCAGGGTCTTGGAGGCGTCCACCAGTTTGGTGTCTATCTTCGATACCCCGAATATGACGTTGGTCAGCAGCGGGAAGAATATACCCACGAAGACCACGAGCATCGGTCCGAGGCTGTATCCGACGGACACCATGAAGATGGGCGCCCATGCGATGGGCGCGATAGGTCTGAGGACCTCGATGATCGGTGCGGAGAAGGATTTCAGGGTCTCGAATTTGCCCAGTACGAGCCCCAGGGGGACCGCCACCAGGAGGGCGAGGCCGAATCCCTTGAGGAACGTTCCCATACTGGACCCGATGTAGGACCATACGGATTTGCCCTGGGTCATGGAATCTCCGTTCCGTATCAGGTCCGTCAGGGCGTCCCACGTCTGCGCGGGCGTGGGCACCGTCGGCGAATCCGCTATGATGGACAGCACCCACCACGCCTCCACGAATATCACGAGGGACACGGCGACGATCAGGACCTGTTTCAGGAGCCTGTGGTATCTGTTGTGGCTGTCGTATACGAACATCATGTTATCGCATTCCTCAGACGGTGACGAGCCGGCTGTTCACCGCCGTGATGGTCGCGGGGGGCGCTCCGAGGAATCCGAACTGGGCGGCGCCGTTCTGCAGCGCGACTGCGACGCCGGCCCCGTTGTTCGCATAGGAGATGTTCACGCTGATGCCGTATTCGTCGAATATGCTGTGGTCCGCGGAGACGATGCCCTTCGCGCTTCCGATCACCAGGGCGATCTGATGGATGTCCCCGGTGATGGCCGACACCGTGACCGATGCGGACCTTCCGGTGATCTTCGATTTGTCCACGTCCAGCGCGCTGATGAGGTAGGAATCGTCCACGAACCTGTTGGCGAACTGGATCGTGTTGTCGAATCCGAGGTCCTTCATGCCGTATCTCATGCTGTCGGAGTTGGCCGCCGCGACGTCCGCGATGTCCCTCTTCAGTTTGTGGAGGTCGCAGGTTCCGTCGGGGTCGGTGTCGCCGTAGAGATAGGTGATGTCCGCAAGCGCATCCTCGATGACGGTTTCGCTGAGTCCGGCGGAGGCTACGCAGATATCCACCAGTTTGCCGTAGTTCGCGGAGGACGGGTCGTTCGCCTCCTGCACCCATCTGACCGCCTCGATGTATCCCGCCAGGAATCTCAGGGCGACGTCGGTGTGGCTCGATACATACGGACTGTATCCCGCGAGGATGCAGCAGGTGTGGTCCGGGAAGAAGTCGTTGGTGAGTCCGAGGGTGCGGAAGGTCTCGGTGCCGGATTCGTCGATGATGCGGGAGAACTGGGGTTCCCAGACGATCCCGATGTCCAGGGAGACCCCGTTGTTGCTTTTGCTCTCCATCGCCGCGGTGTAGTTCGTGACAGTGCTGATGTAGTACACGGTGTCCGGGCTCAGGGCGGTCCCGGACTCGTACAGGACGAATTTGAGACCCATGGATTCCACCAGCTGTTTCATCTGTACATGCTGTATGGACGTGTTGCCCGGGGTTCCGCATATGAGTCCGCCCCATGCGTCCCCGCAGTCGGCATCCACGCAGTATGCGCCGGAAGTGTCGATCTTGTAGAACGGGTTGCCGTTCCTCATGGGTATGTCTCCGAGGGGGGTGTCTCCGCAGAGTTTCTCGTTGATGTAGATGCCGGATCCATCCGAGTTCACCCTCGCGAGGATGTTGTAGACGGATTCGGAACCCCCGCCGCTGTCACGGGATTCGTCGTAGACGATCACGCATGCCATCGATGCGATGACGACCGCCACGATGATGCCCGTGGACGCGATTTTCATTTGGGTCGGATTCAGGGTCATGATACTGGCGGTCTGATTCCCGCCGAACGTATATGTACCTTCGGATAATTTATGTACAATGAGGATAAATTATGTTCCCAGGATTCGGTTTGTAATACCGATTTCCGAAGTATCCGTTCTCCCACTTAACCATTTTATAGTACGGCCATCATCGCGCAGATATGGCAAACATTGTCGACACCATGTCCAAAGACAGGGTGAAACCCGAGGAATTCACAGCCTTCATCGAGATCTCCAAAGGAAGCAAGATGAAGTACGAACTGGACGAGGAGACCGGCCTCATCGCCGTCGACAGGATCCTCTCCACTTCCACCGCATACCCCTGGAACTACGGACTCATCCCCCTGACCGTGGCCCCCGACGGAGATCCCCTGGATGTCCTCGTCATCAGCAGCGAACCCATCGTCCCCGGCGCGCTCGCCAAGTGCAGACCCATCGGTATCATGAGGATGGTCGACAGCGGCGACCAGGACGACAAGGTCCTCGCAGTCCTCCCCAAGGACCCCATGTACAAGGAATACACCGACATCGCGCAGCTCCCCAAGCATCTCGGGGAGGAGATACAGCACTTCTTCAGCGTCTACAAGGCCCTCGAGGGCAAGAAGACCGAGACCGGTGCGATCGAGGGTCCCGAGGCCGCGAAGAAGACCATCGCAGCCTGCATGGACGCCTACGCGAAGAAACACTGATTAAAACCTTCACGGGCCGGGTTTCCCGGCCCTTCCATTCTTCTTACTGTTTTACTGAATTATGGCGGCGGGGGTCAGAGGAACGCCTGCAGCGCATAGAAGTACGCCGTTGCGATGGCCACCGTTGCGACGGTCACGGGTATTCCGACCTTCAGGAATCTCACGAAATCCAGCCGGACACCGTATTTCTCTCCTTCGTCCGCGGCGATCACGTTCGCCGCGGCGCCTATCAGGGTCAGGTTCCCGGCGAAGGTGGAGAAGACCGCCAGCGCCGTCCAGATGACCGCATCCCCTCCGGAAAGGAACGGGGACAGGAGCATCACCGCAGGGACGTTGCTCACGAGATTCGAGAGCACCGTCGCGAGTACTGCGAGGACCCCGACGGACGGGGCCGACGTGCCGTCCGCCCCGAACAGACCGGAGACGGAATCCATCAGTCCCGATTCCACCGCGCCGCCCATGACCACGAACAGTCCGATGAAGAACATGAGGACGGACCAATCGATGCGTTTGGCCACGAATCCTCCCGCTTTGACGCCCCCGGTCATGACTATGAGCAGGGATACGGCGCCCGCCGCGAGGGCGGTCACGTGGATCCCGATCCCCGTGTATCCGGACACGGAGAACAGGATGAATGCCGTTACCGCGACGGCCGATACGGCGATGAGACGCGGACGGTCTACGGACCGGGGTTCGGAGGTCTCCTCCGGCAGAGAGGGGTCCGTATCCCCGAGGCGGGACCGGTACACCCGGTGCACCGTGTACACCGCGACCGCCATGCACAGTACGACGAGAGGGATGACCCAGAGGGAATATTCCACGAAATCAAGTCCCGCATAGGACGCGATGAGGGCGTTCTGCGGGTTCCCGACGACGGTGGCGGCGCTTCCGATGTTGGCGGAGACGAACACCCCCACCAGACATGGCACAGGATCCGAACGGAGTATGCGGCAGCAGCGCAGCACTATCGGTGCGAAGATGAGGACGACGGCATCGTTGAGCATGACCGCCGACAGTCCGGCGGACAGGACCATGATCCATTTCAGGAACGTCCCGCCGCCCCTGTAGCGCTTAAGGAGGACGTTCACGACGATCTCGAAGAATCCGCAGTACTCCAGGGATGCCACGAGGGCCATCATCCCCGTCAGAAGGAAGATCACGCTGAAATCGATATGTTCCAGCGCCTCGGACGGCGTCAGTGCCCCGACTGCGAGCATCAGGATGCCGCCTGCGGCCGCCGCCATCCATATCTTCACCCTGTGCCCGCGGATGCTGCGGACCGCCATAAGGGAATAGGTCAGGATGAGGACCGCCAGCGCCGCTGCGGTTCCGAAAGACACGGACGGCCCCCTCCTTTATGCAGTTTTCACAGCGCTTCGGCTATGAAACTGGCCGCTACTACGAACACGACCATGACCATGATGATGACCATGAACCATGCGCGGAGCTTCTTCTTGGTGGCTGCTTTCATATGGGGGACTCGATTGGATAATACGTATAATTGCATTATGCCCCGTCCGTCTCGAAATCGTCCTCGGGGAGGAGCCTCGGGGAACGCTTCGACGGGTCCCTCTCCTTCTCTGCGGCCATCCTCTGCACCCGGTTGAACGTGACGGGGTCGACGGGGACCTCCGCGTAATGGCGTATGGTGAGATCCTCCCATCTCAGGTATCCCGCATACACGGGGTTGTGGAGGACGGTCCCGACGCTGTACACGGTCCATTTGTTCCCCCGTCTCGTACGGAGGCCGTCCCTGTTGAGGGATTCGGCCACATCCGCGAGGGAATTCCCGTCGAGATATCCATAGAAGATCCCCCTGACGGCCTTCAGTTCCCCGGGGACGGATCTCAGGAGGCCGCCGTCCAGAACGTATCCGTACGGAGGGTTGAATCCCAGGGTCCTGCTCTCCCCGGGCACGTTGTTCATGGTCTCCGCCTTCTCGCGCATGCCCGTATAGGTCCTTTCGCCGATCTGCTCGCTCTCCAGCTGCGCGATGTTCTGTATCATCGACATCACGAACTTCCCCATGGCATTGGTGGTGTCGAGGTTCTCGGTGGCGGATATGAACTGTTTCCCCCGTCTCCCGAGTTCGTCCATCATATTCATGAAATTGCGGGAGTTCCTGTGGATCCTGTCCATCTTCAGGACGACCATGACATCCCATTCCGCCATCTCCTCCATCATCTCGCGGTAGGCGGGACGGCGGTCGCTGCGGCCGGAGAACCCCTCATCCGCATATATCTTGAAAATCTCGTAATCCTGCGCGATGCAGTAATTCGTCAGGAGCTCCTTCTGGGCGTCTATGGAATATCCTTCCATGGCCTGCTCCTCGGTGGATACGCGGACATACAGCGCTGCGGATACCACGGAATCACGCCACGGGGCCGTTGACGCTCTCGAACAGTTCCCGCGGGACGATGGCGTCCTGCGTCCCCGGACGGACGATGCCGTCCCAGCGCAGGTATCCCGCGTACACGGGGTTGCGGAGGATGTTGCACACGGTCTGTCTGCTCCAGGAACCGCCTTTCTTCGTCGGGACGTTGGCGTTGGTGAGGACGGATGCTATGTTCTCCATGGACCTGCCTTCGCAGTACAGGTCGAAGATCCTGCGGACCACGCAGGCCTCGCTCTCGATGACGACGAGTTTCCCGCCGGAATGGGTGTATCCGTACGGGTCGGGGGAACCCATAGGCCCTCCCTCGGAGGACGCCTTGCGGGTCATGCCGACCTTCACCCTCTCGCCGATCTGCTCGCTCTCTAGCTGGGCCATGCGTTCCACTATGTCCATGACGAACCTCCCCATGGCCGTGGTGGAATCGAATTTCTCCATCATGGAGTTGAAATCCTTGCCGCTGTCCCGGAGAGTCTCCATCATATGCGTGAAATTGACGCTGTTCCTGTGGATCCTATCCATCTTCAGTACGAGGACCACGTCCCATCTGTCCATCTCGGAGAACATGCGGCGGTACTCCGGACGGTTGACGGTACGGCCTGAGAACCCCTCGTCGCGGTAGATATCCGCTATAATCCATCCGCGGACCGCACTGTAGGCCTTCAGACGCTTTTCTTGCGCATCCAGCGAGAAACCTTCCCGTGCCTGATCCTCCGTGGAGACCCTCGTATAGATCGCCACGCGCAGCTGTTCCGACTGCATCTCCATCCCGCTCTCATAATGGGTGATACAGATTATAAAGATGAGGTTCGGAGGTTCCGTAGGCCTAGGTATTTAAAAAAATCTATATTCTCTATATAGACCGATATATAATATTTCGAGATAGTATATATTCAAATCATTTCTGACATCGATTCAAGGTGAAAACCTTGGACAGCAAAACAATGAAAATCACCGCTGTTGCGGCCGTCGCGGTAATCGCCATCGCCGCAGTCGCCGTTTATACGATGAACAGCAGTGACAAGAACAGCGGATACGAGATATCCGACGTCGAAGGCGTCGAAGCCACCATTGACAACGTGGTCAACGGAACCTACACTCTCCAGAGGAGCCTCCTCCTCGCCACTAAGGGCACCGCCACTGGCGCGGTCGCCGACCTCATCTCCTATGTGCTCAGCGCAGAGGGGCAGAAGATCGTTGAAGACAACGGATACATCGCGGTCAACAGTTCTGCATCCGCATACAAATCAACCATCGATGACAAGACTTCTTACAGCATCACCATCCAGGGATCGACCACCGTCAACCCCATCATGATGGCAGTCGAGGAGGCTTACGAAGACCTCCACCCCAACGTCAAGATCAGCATCACCGCCAACGGATCCGGTACCGGCGCAAAAGCCGCCATCGACGGTTCCGCAGACATCGGAATGCTCTCCCGCGACCTCAAGTCCTCCGAGACCTCCGCAGGTCTCGTCCCCACCGCCATCGGAAAGGACGGAATCGCGATCATCTACAACAAATCCGTCACCGGAGTCGACAACCTCACCTTCGACCAGATCGCCAAGATCTACGACGGCACCTACACCAACTGGAACCAGCTCGGCGGAAACGACCACGCCATCGACGTCTGCGGAAGGGAATCCTCTTCCGGAACCCGCGGCGCCTTCGAGGAGATCCTCGCAGGAAAGGTCGCCGGATTCAGCAGCGACTCCGTCACCGAGAAGATGAACGAGTTCGCCAGCAACAACGCCCTCCTGAGCCACATCGAGAGCACCGACTACTCCGTCGGATACGTCAGCCTCGGTATCGCCCTCGAGAATCTCTGATCAGGAGGCATGCCCGGATGTCAGAGTGCAAGAACGTCCTGAGCAGGACGGGGTCCGTCGATTCGGACGTCGTCTGTAAGCTCATCCTGACGGCCGTAGCCTCGCTGGCGGCCGTCATAGTCGTGGCGATGATAGTCTTCATCGCGGGACAGGGGGTAGACGCCCTCCACGATATAGGCATCCGGGAATTCCTCACCGGAAGCGTCTGGAGACCCTACGCCGACTCTTACGGCGCGGCCTCCCTGATTGCCGGCACCCTGTTGGTCACCGCAGGAGCCATGGCGGTTGCCTGCCCCATCGGAATCGGTGCGGCAATCTACCTTTCGGAGATCGCCAAACCCTCTACCAGAAACAAGATCAAACCCGTCATCGAGGTCATGGCCGGCATACCTTCTGTGGTATACGGTCTCCTCGGTATCATGATACTCGTGCCCCTGGTGCACGACCTGTTCCCCGACCAGACGGTCTCGGGACTCTCGTGGCTCACCGGGTCGGTCCTCTTGGGGATCATGGCACTCCCCACAGTCATCTCCGTATCGGACGATGCTCTCAGGACGGTCCCGTCCTCTTACAGGGAGGCGTCCCTCGCGGTGGGTGCGACGAAATGGGAGACCATCATGAAGGTGGTCGTCCCCGCGGCCGCGTCCGGAATATCGGCGGCCGTCATCCTGGGTGTCGGCAGGGCCATCGGAGAGACGATGGCCGTTATGATGGTCACCGGAAACACCGCCATCTTCCCCGACCCCGTATGGAACGTGTTCTCCTCGCTGAGAACCATAACTGCGACTCTGGCACTCGAGATCCCCGAGGCCGTCACCGGAAGTACCGCCTACTCGGCGCTGTTCCTGCTGGCACTCATCCTCATGGCCATGATCGTCGCAATCAATCTCACAGTCAGGGCGGTCCTCAACAGGTCCGCCAGGAAATTCGCCGGGGCCGAGAAGGTCGGAACCCTCACTCTCATGATCGAGAGGATGGACCAGAACAGGCTCCGCAGCATGAAGGATACCTTCATCATCGCGGCGGCCGCCGCTGCGGTCTTCTGCGCCGCCTCCCTCTTCACCGGCACGGTGCAGGCCATGGCAACCGCCGTGGCCGCCGTCGTGGCATGGAAGGCCGTCTCCCTCGTCGGGAAGAGGAAGGTCAGCAGGAACGACAGGCAGACCTTCGCCTGCGGATCCCTGTCCGCGGTCACCTACGGGATAGTCATCCTCCTGGTGCTCATCATAGTCTACATCGCGGTCAACGCCATACCCGCGCTGAGCCTCGACTTCCTCACGCAGAACCCCTCGAAGGCCGGAAGGGCGGGAGGGATCTACCCCGCGATCGTCGGTACCCTCGAACTCCTCGCCGGAACGGCCATCCTGGCCGTCCCCCTGGGCATCCTCACCGGCACATACCTCGCCGAATACGGCGGAAAGGGCAGGATCACCAGGATCGTGACCTCCGCCGTCGACACCCTCAACGGGACCCCGTCGATCATCTTCGGACTGTTCGGAATGGTCGTCATGGTCACCTATCTCGGCATGGGATACAGCCTCATCGCCGGATGCGTCACCCTCGCCCTCATGACCATGCCCGTGATCATCAGGACCACCCAGGAGGCCGTCGCGGCGGTGCCCGCCGACCTCAGGGAGGCGTCCCGTGCGATCGGGGCCACCAAGATGCAGACCACCTTCAGGGTGGTCCTGCCCACCGCCATCTGCGGCATCGTCACCGGTACCATTCTGGGACTCGCCCGTGCGGTGGGTGAGACAGCACCCATCATGTTCACCGCGGTGGTCGTGCAGGCCAAGGTCGCCGACTACTCCCTGACCGAACCGGTCATGGCCCTTCCCTATCACCTTTACTATCTCGCCACCGAGGGACGTGCGGACCCCTCGATGATGTACGCAACCGCACTGGTCCTGATGGCCATCGTACTGGCCATGTTCCTGGCAGCATCCCTCGTGAGGATGCACGGGGAAAAGAAGATGAGACAATGAGCAACATAATGGACATCGAGAACCTCAACGTCTGGTACGGCGACAAACACGCCGTACTGGACGTCAACATGCCCGTGGAGGAGCACAGCGTGACCGCGCTCATCGGCGCCTCCGGATGCGGGAAATCCACCCTGCTCCGCAGCATGAACAGGATGAACGACCTGATCGACGGATGCAGGATCGAGGGCGGGCTGACGTTCCGCGGGAACGACATCTACGCCGAAGGGACGGACGTGAACGAGGTCAGGACCCGCATCGGGATGATCTTCCAGCGCCCGAACCCCTACCCTATGAGCATCAGGGACAACATCACCTACGGCCCCAGGATCCACGGGATAACCAAATCCTCGGAACTGGACGAGATCGTCGAGAGGACCCTGAGGCAGGCAGCCCTCTGGGACGAGGTGAAGGACAGGCTCAAGAGGTCCGCCCTCGGACTGTCCGGGGGACAGCAGCAGAGGCTCTGCATCGCACGCGCCCTCGCCGTCAACCCCGACGTCATCCTCATGGACGAACCGACATCCGCCCTCGACCCCATAGCCACGGCCAAGATCGAGGACCTCGTGAGGGATCTGAAGAAGGATTACACCGTTGTCATCGTCACCCACAACATGCAGCAGGCCCGCAGGGTCAGCGAATACACCGGGTTCATGCAGCTGGGGGAGATGATGGAGTTCGGGGAGACGAAGCAGATCTTCGAGAACCCGAGGAACGAGACCACCTCCAAGTATATCCAGGGAATATTCGGATGATATATACTCCCGTGGGAAAATATGTTAAATATATATTCTGATAACCCGACTATGGATATCAGAAGGGTGCAGATAACCGGCGGGTCGTCATTCATGATCACCCTGCCGAAGGAATGGGCGGAATCGGTCGGCCTCAAGAAGAACGACCCCGTGGCCGTCATCCCGCAGCCGGGAGGGGGACTCCTCCTTTCGGCCGGGGGAACACCCGTGCCGTCCGCTTCGGACGACACGGTGATCGACGCCGACAAGGTGCCGGACGCCCTTGCGCTGTACCGTCAGCTCGTCGGCGCCTACATCGCCGGTTTCCGTTCCATCACGGTCCGTTCCGAATTCCCCCTCAGGGGTTCGATGCTGGAATCGGTGTCCCGTTTCACGCAGACCTCCATCGGCATGGAGATCGTCGAGGAGGAGGAGAACCGCACCGTAGTGAAGGATCTCATGGACATCACCGAGGTGGTGCCTCAGAAGAACATCAGGCGCGAGTACCTCCTGGTCAAGCGTATGGCGTCCGACGTCTTCCAGGCGGCGTCCGAGATGGACGCCGAGAGACTGAGCGGGATGTCCGACAGGGACACGGAGGTGGACCGCATCCACTGGATGGTCCAGAGGCAGTCCCGCATCTTCCAGAAGGACATAGGTCTCAGCACCGGGATGGGGATGGACCTGCGCACGGTCACCGGCTGCGTCTCCGTGAGCAAGACCCTCGAGAGGATAGGGGACCACACGGTCCTAATGGCCCGCCATACGGCAGACCTCATAGCCGCCGGCAAGAAGAACGACTGCGCGGCCATAGGAAAACTCGGCGGCGGGATCATCGGAACCCTTGATTCATGCGTCCGCGCATGGATGGATGCCGACAAAGAGGATTCCGAACAGTGCATCCGCGCCGCCACGGCGGAGACCAAGATCATCGTGGAGGAGTTCTCCAAACTTGAGAAGAAGGAGAAGGACCTCGCATTGGACGCCATAGCGGTCAGTTCCCGCAGGCTGGCGGAATACTGCGCCGACATAGCGGAGATGGCGCTGAACACGGCGATGGAAAAGCCGGATCACTCCGCGGTCTCGTAATCGGATACATCCTTGCCCATCTTCCGCAGTTCGTCGACGGCTTCCCTGCACCCCTTCTCCGCGGACATGCGATACCATTTCTCGGCCTCCTCGTCGGACTGCGGGACCCCTTCCCCTTTGCGGTACATGTCGCCTATGCTGCATTCCGCCAGATCGTTCCCCAGTGCGGCGGATGCCGTGTACAGGACGAAAGCCTTCGTGAAGTTCTTTTCCACACCCCTGCCGTTCTCGTACATGTCTCCGAGGTTGCAGAGGGCGTCGGAATTCCCTTGGGCGGCGGACATGGAGTACCATTTCTCCGCCATTTTGAGATCCCTTCCGCATCCGACCCCGAAGTCGTAGGCGATGCCGAGGTTGAACTGGGCTTCGGAATGTCCCAGATCGGAAGCTTTGCTGTACCACCGGAACGCCTCGTCATCGGACTGGGGGACTCCGATCCCTTCGGAGTACATGGTGCCGAGGTTGAACATCGCCGAAGGGTAGTTCTGCCCGGCGGCCTGAAGGAAGAGTTCGGCCGCCTTGGCGGGGGATTCCGGAACCCCCTCCCCGTAGTAATACAGGGTTCCGAGCAGTTCCTGGGCCTCGCCGTAGCCCATCCCGCTGGCTTTTTCCAGCAGGGTCACCGCTTTCGTTTCGGATTTCTTGACTCCGTTCCCGGCGGCGTACATCCTGGAGAGTGCGGTGAGGGCCTCCGGGGCATCCTGCTGGGCGGCGGAGCTGTACCAGGAGAACGCCTTCTCGTAGGACTGCTCCGTCCCGCAGCCGAACTCGTACATGAGTCCCAGCTGGATCTGCGCTCTGGCATATCCGCTGTCGGCGGCCTTCTGGATGAAGGAGAACGCTTTCGTTTCGGATTCCTCGACGCCTTCGCCTTTGATGTAGAGGCACCCGAGATTCAGAAGGGCCTCGGCCATATCCGCCTCGGCGGCCTTGGCATACCATTTGGCGGCCTTCTTGAAGGAGCGGGAGACCCCCTTGCCGTCCTGATACATCAGAGCGAGGTTGAACTGGGCTTCGGGTATGTTCTTGCGGGCCAGTTTCGAGAAGATCTTCCTGGCTCCGTCGAAATCCCCCTTCTCTATGAGAGCGCATCCTTCGGCTAGTCCGTCGTCGGCAGTCGTCACGCTCCCCTTATCGCCGTGTACATTCAAGCCATTTGCTACTGACCGTAGGCCGGCGGAATATGCGGTTTTTTACATCTGGTACATGCGATTTGCAGGCTGTGTCCCCTGCTGACGGGAACGGCATGCCGGTTTCGTCTGCCCGAGATCCGTCCGTTGTTTCTCCGCGGCACCGTTTTTCTTCTAAACGACATGAAATTTTACAGGTTATCGGAAAAACTGATATGCAGAAGGCTGTTTTTTGTTCTTCGCGACATGAAATTTTGCAAGTTAGCGGCATGATGCCTACTGCGGTGCGGACCGGCCTGAACCGTCCCGGCCGCAATTTCGGTTTTCCGCGGCGGCACGGTATCGCAACCGCTATTGTTTTATCGCATCTGGCACATCTCCGTCCGATGGCCGTACGCATACTGTTCGTGTGTCATGGGAACATCTGCCGCAGCCCCATGGCGGAATTCGTCATGAAGGATATGGCGGAGAAGGAAGGGGTGAGGGACATGTTCGAGATCTCCTCCTGTGCGACCAGCTCCGAGGAGCTCGGGAATGACATCCATTACGGGACGAAACAGGTGCTCGACATGCACGGCATCCCGTATACGAAAAGATGTGCCAGACGGATGAATTCCGAGGATTATGCCCGCAGCGATTACATCGTGGCTATGGACCGTCAGAACATCAGGAACATGAAACCGTTCGTCGGGGACGACCCCGAGAAGAAGGTGTCCCTGCTCATGGAGCATGCGGGACAGTGCCGCGATGTGGGGGATCCGTGGTATTCCGGGGATTTCACCGGAACCTACAGGGATATATGCCGCGGATGCAGGGCCCTTATGGACGAGATTCTGAAAAGCATCGGCAGCAGATGAACTCCCGTTTTCAGTCTGCAGCTTCTTTTTAAATTCCCGATCCCGGCACGTTAGAAAAAGACGGCCGGGGAAAACGGAATAGGTTTTCCGGAAGGCCCTCCCCTGCGGAAGGGGAGGGTTCCGGCATCATTCGGAGATCATGCGTCTCAGGACGAACGGGAGGATTCCTCCGTTCGCGATGTACTCGATCTCGATGGGGACGTCCGCCCTGCAGATCGTGTCGAACTTGATCTTGCTGCCGTCCTGCTTCACAGCGAGGACGGAGACGATCTTCCTGGGGCTGAGGTCCGACAGTTTGATCTCGAAGGTCTCGGTGCCGTCGAGATCCAGGTCGTCGGCGTTCTGACCGTCCCTGAACTGGAGGGGGACGATACCCATCCCGACGAGGTTGGACCTGTGGATCCTCTCGAAACTCTCGGCGATGACCGCCTTCACTCCCAGGAGGAGGGGACCCTTGGCCGCCCAGTCCCTGGAGGAGCCCATTCCGTAGTCCTTCCCGGCGATGACGATGAGCGGAGTGCCTTCCCTGACGTACTTCTCGGAGGTCTCGTAGATGTAGTCGACGCTCCCGTCGGGGATGTATTTGGAGTATCCGCCCTCGGTCCCGGGGACCAGCTGGTTCCTGAGCCTGACGTTGGCGAAGGTTCCCCTCGCCATGATCTCGTGGTTGGCCCTCCTGGACCCGTAGGAGTTGAAATCCTTCTTCTGGACGCCCAGGGATATGAGGTACTGTCCCGCGGAGGATTTCTCCCCGAACGCTCCGGCGGGGGAGATGTGGTCGGTGGTGATGGAGTCGCCGAGTTTGGCGATGCATCTTCCGCCTTCGATATCCTTTATCCCGGGTTCTTCGGAGAGGTGCTCGAAGTAGGGAGGGTTCCTGATGTAGGTGGAGTTCTTGTCCCACCCGAAGAGAGGGGTCTCGGAGCACTGGATGGAATTCCATCTGTCGGAGCCGCCGTAGATGTTGTCGTAACCGGCGGCGAAAGCCTCCTTGGTCACGTACTGTTCCATGACCTCATTGATCTCCTCGTCCGAGGGCCAGATGTCCTTCAGGTAGATGTCCTTCCCGTCCACGGATGTCAGGGGTTCGGACGTCATGTCGATGTCGACCCTTCCGGCGATGGCGAAGCACACCACGAGGGGCGGGGACATGAGGTAGTTCGTCTTCACGAGGGGGTGGATCCTCCCTTCGAAGTTCCTGTTGCTGCTGGCGACGGCCGCGACGGCCAGGTCTTTGGAGACGATCTGTCCGGAGACCTCCTCCGAGAGGGGGCCGGAGTTGCCGATGCAGGTCATGCATCCGTATCCGCAGTTCTGGAATCCCTCGGCGTCCAGATATTTCTGGAGTCCGGATTTGGTGAGGTAGTCGGTGACGGCCTTGGAGCCGGGTGCGAGGGATGTCTTCACGTATTTCCTGGGTTTCGCGCCCAATTCGAACGCCTTCTTCGCCACGAGTCCCGCCGCGATCATGACCGAGGGGTTGGCGGTGTTGGTGCAGGAGGTGATGGAGGCGATGGCGACGGCTCCGTCGCCCATGGTGTCGCCCTCCGTGGGCCTCTGCTCGGCGATCCCGAGGGCGGAGAGGGCCTCCCCGAAGGCGGTCTTCATGTCCTTCAGGGGGATCCTGTCCTGAGGCCTCTTGTACCCTGCGACGCTGGGTTCCACGTCTCCGAGGTCGAGTTCCAGGGTGTCGGTGTACTCGGGGATGTTGAGCGGGTCGTACCAGAGCATCTGCTCCATCTCGTAGGTCTTGACGGCCTCGATGTGCTCGGGGCTCCTGTTGGTGAGCCTGAGGTAGTCGATGGTCTTCTGGTCCACGGGGCAGAATCCCATGGTGGCGCCGTACTCGGGCGCCATGTTGGCGATGGTGGACCTGTCGGATACGTCGAGGCTCTGGTATCCGGGGCCGAAGAATTCGACGAATTTGCCGACGACGCCCTTCTTCCTCAGCATCTGGACGACGGTGAGGACCAGGTCGGTGGCGTTGACGCCGGGGCGGAGTTTCCCGGTAAGCTTGAATCCGATGACGTCGGGGAGCCTCATATAGCTGGGCTGTCCGACCATGACCGCTTCCGCCTCGATCCCGCCGACGCCCCATCCGGCGACGCCGAGACCGTCGATCTGGGTGGTGTGGGAGTCGGTGCCGAAGCAGGAGTCGGGGTAGGCGATCTTCCTTCCGCCGACCTCCCTTATGTGGACGAGGGGGGACAGGAACTCGATGTTGACCTGGTGGCATATCCCGTTCCACGGGGGGACGGCGGTGAAGTTCCTGAAGGAGCGCTGGGCCCATTTGAAGAGGGCGTACCTCTCCTTGTTCCTGGAGAAGTCGATCTCCTCGTTCTTCTCCATGGCGTCGTCGGTGCCGGCCACGTCCGTCTGTATGGAGTGGTCGATGACAAGGTTCACGGGGATGATCGGGTTGATGGTCTCGGGATCCCTGCCGATGGCGGCGACGGCCTCCCTCATGGATGCGAGGTCGGTGACGGCGGCGCCTCCGGTAAGGTCCTGCAGGAGGACGCGGGCCGGGATCCACGGGATGTCGGCGTCGTTCCCCCTGGGCGACCAGGATGCGACGTTCGCGACGTCGTCGTCGTTTATGGTCTCGCCCCTCTGCCTGAGGACCCCCTCGATCAGGATCCTGATCGAATACGGGATCTTCTTGAGGTCCTTGATGACCCCTTTGTTCTCCAGCTCCCTGAGGCTGAAGACCGTGACCTCCCCTTCGGCGGTCATTATCTTCTTGGTGCAGTCTCCGATTCCGTTCATGGGATCAATCTCTATACGCTCGCGATAGGGATGCGGTATTAAAATATGTGCAGACCGCGGAAGTCTGTGATGGATACATGACACGGCGGGCGTTCCCGGGCGCCTCCGGATCCGTCCCCTTCCGGCGCCGTCGGCAAACGTTAAGAACGGCATCGGGGATTTTCCCGTATGCGCTCCCTCATATCGGACAGTCTGGAAGACGAACTCTGCAAGGCGCAGATGGATGCCGTCGTCAAAGGCATCCCCGTCCTGGTCATCTTCGAGGGAGGGAGCGGCCGCGTCATAAGCAGGGTCGTGAACGAACTCGACAGGGCCCTCGAGCCCCGCGGCATAAACTACTACCATTTCGACGTGGAGAAGAACGGCCCTAAGGCTATGGCGGGGCTGCTGCAGTGCACCCCCGCCAAGGGCGAGATCTCCCTCTACGACCGTTCCTGGTACGCCATGGCCATAAACCGCTTCGAAGGGGACAGGGATGCCCTCGATGCGGAACTGGAGGTCCTGAACAGGTTCGAGGAGTATCTTTCCGACAACGGTACCTTCATCGTCAAGATCCGTCTCGCCGTCACCCCGGAGGTCATGAAGGAGTACGCGGACGACTACCGTCCCTACACCGCCATGAACGGGACCTTCCTGTCCGTGGACCACGTGGACCATTACAAGTACTACTCCCTCATGGACACCGTGGTGAAGAGGACCGATACGGAACTCGCCCCCTGGGACACCGTGAAGGTGGGCCCTCTGGAGGATACCGTGAGGAGTGCGGCGTCCGTCCTTCTGAAACGTTTCAGGGAGTGTGCGGACGGCGGCCCCCGCAGGGGACGCGGCCCCCGTTCCCCCGACCGCAGGTACGGGAATCCGAGGAAGGGGCTGGACCTCGACCGTCCCGCCGACGGATTTCAGAAGGAGATGGAATCCCTCTCCGAGGAGCTGGAGAGGCTGCAGATCCTCCTGGCCGTGAGTGGGCGTTCCCTCATCCTCGGTTTCGAGGGGTGGGACGCCGCCGGGAAAGGCGGCTGCATAAAGCATGTCTCCCATGCGCTGAACCCCCGCGGGTACCGCGTGGCCCGTGTCGGGAAACCCAGCAGCGAGGATTATGCGCACACGTACCTCTGGAGATTCTGCCGTTCCCTCCCGGATCCGGGACACATATCGATCTTCGACCGGACGTGGTACGGCAGGATGATGGTGGAACCGATAGAGGGGTTCTGCACCGAGGAGGAGTACGGCCGTTCGGCGGAGGAGATCAACACCTTCGAGTCCATGCTCACCTATTCCGGGGCGATCATCCTGAAATTCTGGCTGGAGATCGACAAGGACACTCAGCTGGAGAGGTTCGAGGAAAGGAGGTCCGACCCCCTCAAACAGTGGAAACTGACGGACGAGGACTGGAGGAACCGCGAGAAGTGGGACGAGTACGGGAAGTACGTCGACGCCATGATCGAATCCACGGACACCCGCTGCGCCCCCTGGGTCGTGGTCCCCGCCGACAACAAGAAGTATGCGCAGCTGACGGTCATGCGTACGGTCGTGAAGGTCCTGAGGAAGGAACTGGAAGGGAAGAAGTACAGGTGAATCCTCTGGCACATGTCCTGATTCGTCGATTGACGGTAACGGACTACGACACACTTATATAACGAACAGGCGATAGCGGAAGCGATGACCGATGAACTGAGGGAGAAGATCGCCGGGGAGATAACCCTCTCCGACGAACCGGGGAAGGCCGTCCGCAAATGGCGCGAGGAGTTCGGGATATCCCAGTACCAGCTGGCCGACTCCATGGGCGTTTCTCACTCGGTCATAAGCGATTACGAATCCGGGAGACGCAAATCCCCCGGCGTCGGCGTTGTCCGCAAAATGGTGGACGCCTTCATCAGTCTCGACGACGCGAACGGTTCCCCCGTTCAGTCGAAGTACATGCCGGAGAAGAAAATGGACTGCATCCTCGCGATGGACGAGTTCCCGCAGGGTGTGGACGACGAACTTTTCATAAGGATGATCGGAGGGAAGAACATCAACCCCCAGAAGACCCCCAAGAAGAGGATCTACGGGTATACGATCGTCGATTCCCTCAAGGCCATTCTGACGCTCGGCTCGCAGGACTATATGAAAATCTACGGATGGAGCGTCGAGAGGGCGCTGATCTTCACGGACGTCCACTACGGCCGTTCGCCGATGGTCGCCATCCGCGCACACCCGCTCACGCCGGCCATGGTCGTATACCAGAAGCCGGATCAAACAGACCCGCTGGCCATCAAGCTGGCGGAGAAGGAGGGGATACCCCTCGTTACCACGGATCTCTCCGTGGAGAAACTCATTGACAGGATGAACTCACTCAAGGAAGGGAAGTGAAAATGGTCGGAATAGTAAGTTACGGGGCGTACGTCCCGAGATATAGGATAAAACCCGAGGAGATCGGGAGGATCTGGGGCACCGACGGCGCCGCCATGGGCAAAGGGCTGATGATCAACCAGAAGGCGGTACCCTCCCCTGACGAGGACACCGTGACGATCTCCACCGAGGCCGCCAGGAACATGCTCGCGAGGGTCCCCGAAGTGGACCCCGCAGACATCGGCGCCGTCTACATCGGATCGGAGAGCCACCCCTACGCCGTCAAGCCGTCCTCCACCATCGTCGCGGAGGCCATCGGCGCCACCCCCTGCATGACCGCCGCCGATCTCGAATTCGCATGCAAGGCCGGAACCGCCGGCATACAGGCCGGTCTGGGACTCGTCAAATCCGGCATGGTGAAGTATGCCGTCGCCATCGGCGCCGACACGTCCCAGGGAGCCCCCGGGGACGCTCTGGAATATTCCGCGGCCGCCGGAGGCGCCGCATACCTCCTCGGTACCGAGAAGGTCATCGCCGAGGTCAACAAGACCCTCAGTTTCACCACCGACACCCCCGACTTCTGGAGGAGGGAGGGCATGATGTATCCCGTCCACGGGGGAAGGTTCAGCGGGGAGCCCGCCTACTTCAGGCACGTGACCTCCGCCGCCAAGATGATGATGGAGGCCATGGGCACCGCCCCCGCCGACTACAATTACGTGGTCCTCCACCAACCCAACGGAAAATTCCCCACCAGGGCCGCCAAGATGCTGGGATTCACCCCCGAGCAGCTGGAGTGCGGACTCCTGACCCCCAACATCGGGAACACCTACAGCGGCGCCGTCCCGCTGGGTCTGGCACATGTGCTCGACCATGCCAAGGCCGGCGACAGGATCCTCGTCACGTCCTACGGTTCCGGTGCCGGAAGCGACGCTTTCGACATAACCGTGACCGACGAGATAAACAGCTACAAGAGGGACAACGCGCCCGTGCTCGACACCATCCTCGCCGACCCCGTCTACGTGGATTACGCTGTCTATGCGAAGTACAAGAACACCATCAAGATGCCGGAGGAGTGAAGATGAGAGACGTAGCAATCATAGGCGCCGGAAGTACCAAATTCGGGGAACTCTGGGGAAAATCCTTCAGGGCCCTCGGTATCGAGGCAGGCGCCAAGGCCATCGAGGATGCGAACCTCGGAGGGAGCGAGATCGATGCGGTATACGTGGGCAATATGAGCGCCGCCCGTTTCATCAACCAGCAGCACATCGATGCGCTGGTCGCCGATTACACCGGCATGGCCACCCGCAACGTCCCGGCCGTCAGGACCGAGGCCGGAGGGGCATCCGGAGGAGTCGCCTTCAGGCAGGGCGTCATGGCCGTCGCATCCGGCATGCACGACGTCGTCATCGTCGGAGGGGCGGAGAAGATGACCGACCTCGACGACGACTCCATCAGCCAGATCCTCAACTCCACCGCCGATGCGGAGTGGGAGGCCGGGATGGGGATCACCCTCCCTTCCCTCTATGCGATGATCGCCAGGAGGATGATGAAGGAAGGCATCGCCACCCGCGAGGAGATCGCCTCCTGCGCCGTCAACAGCCACTTCCACGGGGCGTACAACAAGGACGCGCAGTTCCAGAAGGCCATCAAACTGGACAACGTCCTCCGCGCGGGATACACCGCCGACCCCCTGACCATGTTCGACGGGGCACCCATCTCCGACGGCGCCAGCGCAGTCATACTGTGTCCCCTCGAGGATGCGAAGAAGTACACCGATTCCTATGTCAAGGTGTCCGCCACCGCGCAGGCCAGCGACACGCTGGCGCTGTTCCAGAGGGAATCCTTCACCTCCTTCGCCGCCACCAAAGTCGCGGCGCAGAACGCATACAGACTCGCCGGAATCGAGGCCAAGGACATCGATGTGGCCGAGGTCCACGACGACTTCACCGTCGGCGGGGTCATGGCCCTCAACGACCTGGGTCTCTACGAGAACGGAGGGAAGGCCTTCCTGGACGGCGACACCAGGTTCGATGCCGGGAAGATCGCCGTCAACACCTCCGGAGGCCTCAAGGCCAAGGGATACCCGGTCGGTGCGGCGGGCGTGTCGCAGATTGCCGAACTCTACCTCCAGCTCACCAACAGGGCCGGGGAGAGACAGGTGAAGGACGCGAAGTACGGTCTCGCGCAGTCCGTCGGAGGAACAGGTTCCGCCGTGACCGTTTCCATACTGGAGGCGATGTGAAATGGCAATGGTATCTGCTAAGGAATGGAGGGAGATCCCCGGAAGGTACAACCTCGTCGGGACCAAGTGCGGGAACTGCGGGAAGATCTTCTTCCCCAGCCGTGCGTTCTGCCCCTACTGCAGGCGTGCGAGCATCGGGAAGATCGAGCCCTTCGCCCTCAAGAGGACCGGAGAGATCTACTCCTTCTCCGTCATCCACGAGTACTCCGGATTCAACGAGAGGATGATGCCCTACGCCGTCGCGATGATCAGGAACGACGACGGGGTCATGCTCGAGGGCCAGCTCGTCGACGTCGATCTCTCCAAGATCGAGATCGGCATGCGCGTCAGGGCCGTCCTCAGGAAACTCGACGAAGACGGCGAGGCCGGGGTCATCCACTACGGATACAAGTTCGTTCCCGAGTGAGACGGACACTTTCCCCCCGGCATCCGCCGGGGGTCTTCCCGGGGTCTGCGGACCCCGGTTTTTCCGTTCCGGAAATCATACGCATCTGAGGATTGTAAATGACCCAGATGCGGAAAAAACAGTCTTCTTCGCAACCGCAGGCCGTTCTGCGGATTTCTCAGGTATATCCCTTCGACCCCGTCCGTTCTCATAATCCTATCGCGGAAGATCCGTTCATGCGAGGCGGTATGGGATCTCCTTCCCGTCGGCCATCATCTTCATTCCGTAGAGGGAATTGTACACCATGTCGCGGATGGCGTTTTCGTAATAGAACGCCATGTGATGGGTGATCAGGACGTTCGGTCTCCCGCGCAGGGTGTTCAGGGCCCTGTTCTCGATCTTTTTGTTTCTGCAGTCGTAGTAATAGAGACCGAATTCATCCTCCACCACGTCGAGGGCGGCCATCCCGATCCTTCCGGAGTCCAGCCCTTCAATCAGGGCATCCGTGTCCACCAGCGGGCCGCGGGCGGTGTTCACGAGCAGCGCACCCTCCTTCATGGAGGATACCGCTCCGCGGTCTATGATGTGATACGTGTCTTTGTTCAGTTCCAGGTGGAGGGAGACGATGTCGCACATACCCAGAAGGTCTTCCAATTTCTCGACGCGTTCCGCATACCTGTCGGCCTCGTCGTTTCCGCTTCTGTTGTAGTAGTACAGTCTGCATCCGAATCCCGACAGGTCGCGGAGCACGGACCTGCCGATCTTTCCGGCGCCCACTATCCCGACGGACATGTCCCTGAGTTCCCCTCCGATGAGTCCCTCCAGGGTGAAATCGTTCTCCTTCCCGCGTCTGAGGATCTCCTCCGTCCTGCGTATGGCCATGAGGATCATCATTACGGTGTACTCGGCCACGCCTTCCGGTTCGTAGGTGATGTGGGTGACGGCCATGCCGATCTCCTTCGCATGTGCCAGATCTATATGGTCGTACCCGATGGTGCGGGTGGAGATCATACGGACCCCGCCTGCTTTGAAGCGGTCCATCATCTCAGCGGTTATGGGGGTCGTGATCACCGATATGAAATCGCTGCCGTCCGCGAGCCCGCAGTTCCCGAGAGTGGGGCTTTCCTCCGTATAACCGAGTTCGAATCCGAATTCGGCTGCGAATTTTCTGAAATACTTCTCCTCGTCGAATCTGCGGTAGTTGTAGACGAATACCTTCATGTTCCTGCACACCTGATCCTGTACTTCCCGCCCTCCGGGGCCTCGCTGTTTCATGAGGTCGACCATGGCCACCTGTTCGAGGACCGCATCCTCCGGGGACACCCCGGCGAACATCTCCGCACCGAGATACCTCGCCTTCTCCTCGGACGGCGCATACAGGGAATCGTCCTCCTCCGCGCCGAGTTCCGAAAGTGCCAGATCCCCTTTTATGTTCAGTACCGCGGCCACCATCGTCCCGTTTCCCTTCGGCTTCATCTTTGCCAGAGCCTTTCCTATCTGCCTTTCGCAGGCGGCGTAGAGGACGATCTCCGTGAGCAGGGTCTTGGCCCTGTTCCTCTTCTCCGCGAACGCTCTGTCGGCGTGCATGACCGCACTGATTATGTGGTCCTTCCCGCAGACCGCGGACGGGTCGAAGAGGACTACTTCCCCTCCCAATCCGGTGAAATGTTTCACGGCATCGTCGAAGGTGAAATTCCCCCTGAGTCCCGCCACGCGCACATCGGTCATGTCCGTTTGATTGGGTACGGAGTAAATAACCGTTGCTTAGGGTCCGGGTCTGCGGAGGGGATCTGTTCGGCGGGCAGGTATGAAGACCCAGATACGGGAATCGGGAGACGGCCGTATGCGGGAGCTGTAACATGCGGTTCTTTTTATAATCGATGAGACGATATGCAAGGTATGGAAG
>CAZHJV010000020.1:0-22975 GCA_964533525.1 uncultured Methanomassiliicoccales archaeon
ATATTGATGTTGGACGGCCCTGCTAAAAAGGTTTTAAAATGCTACGATAATGGGGTTGGTATGGCAGACGAGATGTCCGGCTCTGCGCCGGAAAGGAGCCCCGCGGCTCAGAAGAAATTCGACGCGTCCATGAAGGCCATGGACAGCGGAGACTTCAAGAAGGCGTATTCCGCGTTCAAGAAGTACACTGAGGAATTCCCCGACGACGCCGAAGGATGGTACTGCAGGGCCGAGTGCGGCAACTATGCATCCGGCATGTTCGGTGCCAAGGTGAAGGACGAGGATATCATGTCCGCCTACAACAAGGCGATTGAGCTGGACGGTGGCAGGGCCGATTACTATCAGTCCTACGGACTCTTCTGTATCTCCATATGCAAGTACGACGAGGCCGAGAAGGCGTACAACGAGGCCGCACAGATCGATGAGAGTCTGGCAGCCTCCCTGTTCTCCGAATTCGCCATCGAATACTACAACAACATCATGGGGAACCACGGGGACATCCTCGAGGATCCCAAGGCCAGGGCGCCTTACGCCAAGAAGGCCCTCGAGTACATGCTCAAGGCTCTCGACATGTCGCCCGAAGAGGCCAAGAACCTTCTCTGATCTTCTTACACAGGGCCTTCGGGCCCTTTTTCCCTTTACCGTTTTTCATCCGCCCGACATTTGTACAGTGCGGATTCCGTCGGGACGCTTTTCGAACGGATATTGCCTGTTTTTCTTAGCATTTTGCCCATGATTTAGACCATTCAATGTATGTTTGCACAATTAAATTGATATATGATTAGACATTTGTCTAATTTAAATCCCGAAAAGGGTTCATTTGAGGCAAAACGCATGAGAAATTCATCCATAGCGACAATCGCCGCGGCCATCATCGCGGTCGCGGTTTCGGCGGCGGTCCTGCTGTCACAGACTTCCTCGGCGGATACGGGGTCCGCCGATTCCGGGAGCATATCGTGGATAATGGTCAGTTCGGCCCTCGTCTTCATCATGGTTCCCGGGGTCGCCTTCTTCTACGGAGGCATGCTCAGAAGACAGAGCATGTCCTCCATGATCTCGCAGACCCTTGCGGCAATCGCGATCATGAGCATATCGTGGATCGCCGTCGGGTATTCCCTCGCATTCGGAAGCGACGGGGCGATCATAGGGAACCTGCAGCACCTGTTCTTCTCCGGAGTCTCCGAAGAGGCATCCGGCGGTGCGGTGTCGGAATTGGAGTTCGCAACGTTCCAGATGATGTTCGCGGTCCTCACTGCGGCATTGATCCTCGGCGCATGCGCCGAGCGTATCCGTTTCAACGCGATCGTATGGTTCCTGATATTCTGGTCCGTTCTGGTCTACGCTCCCATGGCCCACTGGGTGTGGGGAGGCGGATGGTTCGACCAGTACCTCACCGTCCTCGATTTCGCAGGCGGCACCGTCGTGCACATCTGTGCAGGAGTTTCGGGTCTGGCACTGTGCATATTCGCAGGGCCCAGACTCGCCGGGACCCGCAGGGCCCGCGCCCACAGCATACCTCTGGCATTCCTCGGCGCCATGCTCCTTTGGGTGGGATGGTTCGGATTCAACGGGGGATCCAGCGCATTGGCCGACACGACGGCCGTCCATGCGTTCTTCACCACCCAGGCCGCGGCCGCATGCGGCATGGCCGCATGGGGGATCGCGCAGTACATCAGAGTCGGCAGAATCGGAGTGCTGGGTCTTATCGCCGGAGCGATTTCCGGACTGGTCGCCATCACGCCCGGCGCGGCATACGTGGGGTTCGCGGAATCCATGTTCATAGGAGCCGTCGGCGGGGTGCTGTGCTTCGCAGCCGTCAGACTCATCAGATCCAAGACGAAGTTCGATGACGCCCTGGACGTCTTCGGAGTCCACGGTGTCGGAGGAATATGGGGGGCAGTCTCCACCGGGATATTCGCAAAGGAGTCCCTGTCGGGGGTCGGCGGTCTGATCTACGGCGGCGTCGACCTGTTCGTCGGGCAGATTGTGGCGGTCCTCGTGACGGTCGTGTTCTGTTTCGCAGTTTCGTATGCATTGATCTGGGTCATATCGAAGTTCATGAAGGTCCGCGTGTCCGACGACGAGGAATCGATAGGACAGGACATAGTCGAACATGGGGAGCCGGCATATCTCTGAGGTGATGGGAATGAAGATGATAGTCGCGATAGTCCGTCCGGAAAAGTACGAAGAGGTCAAGGATGCCCTGAAGGCGAAGGGCGTGACAGGCATGACGTTCACCCACGTCACGGGCCGCGGAATGCAGGCCGGCGTGAAGTTCACCACCAGGGTCGGGGAGTTCACGGTCGACGAGATCGAGAAGGTCAAGTTCGAGATCGTGATCGAGGACGATTCCGACGTCCAATGCGTGGTGGACACCATATGTTCCGCGGCTTCGACCGGGCGCCACGGGGACGGAAGGATATTCGTCCTGCCCGTGGAGAGTGCCGTGAGGATCAGCGAATGGGAACCTGCGCCGGGGGCGGAAGAAGAGAAGGAACAGTGAACCGCGGGCTCCGTCCGGATTTTCTTCTTCCCGGACGGGGCCTTATTTTTTACTGTCTGGCACATATGGATCCGGCCGCCGCGCGCGTCAGAGGGATGATGCGATCGTCCTGATCCGAGACCGTATCGAAACTTCGGATGCGACCGACATACTTTCCTTAAAACCGAACAGAATCGAAAGTGTGCACGGGCGAACCGATGCGATGATAATGGGATGGTAGCGAGGGGTCGATTTGAACGACCGGTCTCCGGGTTATGAGCCCGACGGGATATCCTGGCTACCCTACCTCGCTATATTTTGCCCTACACACTAAATAATATTTAAAGTAGTAGGGTTGAAGATTTCTGCTCTTCTGTCAGAAGAATTTCTTCAGGAACATGAGGTCCTGGATCTTCCCTTTGATGGTGACCTTCTTGGTCACGTAGGCCCTCATGGGTCTGAGGTCCCCGTCCAGAAGCTGCTGGAAGTATTCTACGGTGGTGGTGACGACCACGTCCGCATTCTCTGCGAACTCGGGTTTGAAATCACCTATCACGGCGTTCTCGAGCTTCATCGAGTACCTCTCGGTGCCGAGGTCGAAATTGAAGGTCTTTTTCAGGGATTCGACCTCCTTCCTCATATTCTCGTTCTCGGCCATCTTCCTGTTGCACTTGTCGATGAGCTCCTGGATACGGGATTCCATAGTCATTTCGTTCACCAATCATCCAGACTGCCGTTCTTCCCCGCAGAGAGCATCCTCTTCACGGGTTCCCACGAAGTCCTTGTATGTTTCGGTGCACATCCGTTATCCTTAATCCATTTTTCTATAAACCCCGCCGTGACCGCATCGGACGGATATCCGGACCCTATCTCCACATCGAATTCCCTGCGGAGGTCGTCGAGCATACGGTCCCTCGTTACCTTGGCCATTATCGATGCGGCCGATACGACTGGATACAGTGCATCCGCCTTGTGTGCGGCCACCACCCTGCGCCCGGAGAGTTTCGCCTCCATCAGGCGTCCGAAGCGTTCGGTGTTCACATCCGGACAGTCGGCGTAGACGATGTCGGCATCGTATTCCGATACCGCCTCGGCGAACAGATCCATCTCGATCGCATTGAGGGACATGGTCCCCATCTTCGCATCGATCTCCTCCGCGGATATCGGCACGACGCACCAGTGCGGAACGGCATCCGCGATCTCGGCGTACATACGTTCCCTTTTCTCGGGGGAGAGCATCTTAGAATCCTTCACACCGATGCTCCTGAGGACGGAGTCGTCCTCGCAGTAGACCGCCCCGACGACGAGAGGTCCGAACATGGGCCCCCTTCCCGCCTCGTCCACACCGCAGGATATCATATGTGGGTCATTGCGACTGCGGATTTTTCAGTTTCGGATGTTTACCATTATGCTGGTTGTCCTCTACATTTTAAGTAGTCCCTGCGCTACACGTTACGCATGGCATTGAAGTGTGACGTACAGTACAGCAGGGGCTCCACCGGGTTCAGGCTCACCAAGGTGGGGGTCTCCGGAGTACGTAAACCCGTTCTCATAGCGAGGCCGGGCATCAATAATCCCATGAGCAACGTCGTGAACTGCACCATCGACATCTTCGTGGACCTTCCCGCGACCCAGAGGGGGTCCCATCTGTCCAGGAATGTGGAGGTGCTCAGGGAGGTCGCCGACGAGAGTACGGAAAAACCCGTCTCCGGTCTGGAGAACATGGCCGTCGACATCGTTAGGAAACTCCTCGTGAAACACGAGTACGCCCAGAACGCCTACGTTTCCGTCAGTGCGGAATACTTCAGACCCAGGAAGACCCCTTCCGGCAGGGATACCCTCGAGATGTACACGCTCCATGCCGGTGCGCATGCCGTCCGCGGCGGCGAAGTGAGGAAGACCATCGGGGTCGAGGCAGTTGGGATGACCGCCTGCCCCTGCGCGCAGGAGACCGTGGGAGAACTCCTCGGGGTCGAGGATCCCGGTTTCCCTATGATGTCCCACAATCAGAGGAACGTCTGCACCATCCTCGTCACCACCGGCGAGGATCAGGATGTCGAGGCGGACGACCTCATCGACCTCGCCGAGAAGTCCGTGTCCACCCCCACCTTCGAACTGCTCAAGAGGGAGGACGAGGGGAGAGTGGTCATCAACGCCCACAGCAACACCAGGTTCGTGGAGGACGTCGTCCGCAACGGACTCACCCTCGTGGTGAACAACTACCGCGACCTCCCCGACGATACGGAGATCAGGGTCGTCAGCGATTCCCAGGAATCCATCCACAAGCACAACGCATATGCGGAGAGGACGGCCACCATGGGTGAGCTCAGGGAAGAGCTTGCACAGAATGTGCCAGCACTCTGAAAATTATATCTTCCGAAGTGTCCGGGGAGGACTCCCGGGCACTTCAGATCTTTTTGAGTTTTTCGAGCTTCTTTTTCAGGATGCCGCTGTCTTCGACGATGACTCCGGAAGGACATTCCAGATCATCGAGGTGTCCGGTCCAGTATACGACCACGCCCTGTCCGAAAAGTTCGGTGTAGGGTATGAGCTGTTTCTTCGAGTTGAAGTCGAATTCGGTCTTATCTCCGAATGAGGCCTTGCTTTCGATCCAGCGGATCTCCTGCCCCTCGAACATCATGGGTTCGTCCAGGAGGCAGTCGGGCGTCTTCCCGCTGTGGTTCTCGTCGCTGCGTTCGTCGGCTTCGGTCTGATAAGTGACATCCTGTCCGTTGAGCCATCCCCACAGCAGACCCTCGCCCCATTCTCCCCTTTCCCGGCTCCTCTCGTTGGCTTCGGGGGAGTATGCGATGTCGTTCTCCGCCGCCTCGCGCAGTTCTGCCGCGGTCTCGGGACTGTCGAGCAGGTCGGGATTGCGTACGTATTCCCAGAACGCCTTCCTCCCGCAGCCGTCTTCCTGGAAGATCATCATCGCGATCAGCATGGGCGGGAACCTGTATCTTTTGGCGATCTGGCACATCGTCTCGCCGTTCTCCCATGCCCTGAGCATCTTCGGCGCTCCGGACTTCACGGCGCGGAAGCGGCGTTTCACCGCCCTGTTCACCTTCTGGGTGTAGAGAGTCTCCAGGAGGCGTCTGTCGTACCCCTCCTCTTCGAAGTGCCGGATATCCTCCATGCCGTTGAGGCCGTTGTAGAGCCTGCTGTATTCCTCGTACTTCATCGCCGCATCACTGTCTGAGATGTTCGGCGAGGTTCTCGACGGCGGATATCACGACGTCTTTCACCTGGGAGGTCGGCGGGCAGTAGGCGTTCTCGGCTTCCGCGAGGAATCTCTCGGCGGTCGTGCCGGAGATGATCGCCGCGGTCATCCAGTCGATGCGGCCGGTGGCGTCCTCCCCTGTGACGATCTGCGCCCCTATGATGCGGTGGGTGGTCCTGTCCCCGATGACCTTCACGGCCATCTCCTTCGCGCCGGGGTAGTACCTGGCACGGGACAGTCCCTTGGCTTCTCCGGATACGGTGTCGGCGCCGTACCAGGAGGCGAGTCCGGACGACATGCCGGTGCCCGCTATCTGGAGGTCGCCGATTACGGAGACCCAGGGGGATGCGACGGGCCCGAACTCCTTTTTCGCGCCTGCGGCGTTCGCACCGGCCACGGCGCCCTGCTTCACCGCGGTGGATCCCAGCTGGCTCATGGTCGGGCCGCTGTATACGGCCGACTGGCACTGCATGACGTCGCCGCATGCGAAGATGTCGGGGCAGAGTCTCCCCCTCCTGTAGCATTGGAGGGTGGGGGAGACCGCGAGGGCTCCGAGCTGTCCGATGTCGAGGCCGAGTTCCTTCGCGATGTCCGTGTTCGCACGGACGCCTGTAGCGAAGATGACCATGTCGCACGGGTAGACAGTGCCCAGGGATTCGACCCCCTCGACCTTCCCGTCTCCCTTCACGGCCTGTACGGGCGCCTTCATGACGAATCTGACGCCTTTCGCCTCCAGGTGCTTCTGCACGGTGTCGGCCATGTCCCTGTCGGCGATCCTCGGGATCACCTGGTCCATCATCTCGATGACGGTGACGTCCTTCCCGATGTTCACGAGAGACAGTGCCAGTTCCAGTCCGATGACGCCGGCGCCCGCGATGACCACCTTGGACGACTTTTTGAGATAGGCTTCGATGGCCTTCCCGTCGTTGACGGTCCTGACGACGAACACTCCCGGGAGTCCGGTCCCTTCTATCGGAGGTACGAAGACCTTCCCGCCGGTGGCGATGACGAGGGAATCGTATTCGTAGGTCTTCCCGCCCGCGGTGATGTTCTTCACGCCCTTGTCGTTGACCGCGTGTTCCACCCTGGTCCCGGTGATTACCTTGATGTTCCTGTTTCCGGCGTACCACTCAGGGGTGTGCATGATCATGGCGTCCCACGTGGACCTGCCTTCGAGGACCCACGGGATCATGCATGGCGAGTATGCGATGTCGGTGTCTTCTGTGAAAACGGTGATCTCCGCGTCGGGATCGGCCCTCCTGGCGCCGGACGCCGCCGACATGCCCGCCGCGCCCGATCCGATGACGATAATCTTCTTTGCCATATGGCTTACCTAATCTCATCATAGGTGCCTATTTAATTAACCTTGTCCTGCAACCGCGGGAACGGACGGTAAAAAACCCTTCCGCTGGACATTTGTCTATTCCGTCCCTTGCCCGCCGGGACGTGAACCAACCATTATTTAGAGGTACGCTGTGGGGAGTCGGGATGAACAAGGAAAGACTCCCGTACGAGCTGGAAGCCTCGTGGAAGGAGAAGGATATGGCAGGTGCCGACACCGTCGACACCCAGGTCCTCATCATGCGCACCAACGGGTGCTGCTGGGCCAAGGCCGGCCGCGGAGGCTGCACCATGTGCGGGTACAGGACCGCATCGCTGAACGGCGTCACGGAGGAGGACCTCAACAGACAGATCGATCTGGCACTTTCGAAATACAAGGGCGAGCCGTTCGTGAAGATCTACACCTCCGGGAGTTTCTTCGACACGGCCGAGATCCCCGAGACGGTGAGGGAGAGGATATTCCGGGAGTACTCCGGATGCAGGAGGATACTGGTCGAGAGCAGGCCCGAATTCCTCACGCCCGATCTCGTGAGTACGCTGCCTGGCACATTGACTGTGGCGCTGGGTCTCGAGTCCTCCGACGAGGACGTCCTGAAGGTCAGCATCAACAAGGGATTCACGGCCGCCCAGAGCAGGGCGGCGGGGGAACTGCTGAAAGACAACGGGATCGGCGTGAGGACGTACCTCCTTCTGAAACCTCCATACATGACCGAATCCGCCGCAATAGACAGTGCGGTGAAATCCGCACTTTTCGCGGACCCGTTCTCCGATGAAATCTCCGTCAACCCGCTGAACGTGCAGCACGGGACCGTCGTAGAACGTCTGTGGAAGCGGGGAGAATTCCGTTCTCCGTGGATATGGTCCCTCATCGAGGTGATGAAACGTCTGTCCGGGAACGTAAGTGCCAGACTGATGTCTTCTCCGTCCGGCGGAGGTTCCCAGAGAGGCGTCCATAACTGCGGGAAGTGCGACCGCGCCGCACTAGATGCAATCGAGAGGTTCTCGTTCTCCCAGGACCCGAAGGACCTCGAGGTCCAATGCGAATGTAAATCTACCTGGGTGCGTTATATGGAGTCGGAGAAGGTGCTGGGAACCGCCGGCGACATAGGCCGCGCATTCGACAGCGATCTGATTATCAGGTGAGACAATGGCAGAAGCGATGACACACTTCGACATCAAGAAAGGATGGTACGGCAAGATCGAAGGGGAGAACCTCGGAACCCTCATGAAGGAGGTCTTCGGATCCGTCAAGACCGAGGGCGACACCTTCGTGTCCTCGTTCGGAGCCATGGCCCGCATCGAGGTGAAGATCGTATCCAAGACCGTTCTCGATGTGGCGACCGTCAACGTCGACGACATCAAATCCCTCAGCGACAGCGAGATCCTCGATTCGAAGAGGAAACTCAACGAGTTCCTCGAGAAGGCCACCGGATTCGATGCCAAGGCCCGCATGAAGAGGGCTCAGCAGAAGGCCAAGAAAGGCACGCTCTGAGGATCCTTCCCAAACCCTTTCCCGCGCCTCTATAATATAATAAAATATAGGCGCACCTTTTTATACAACATGGCTATACACAACCCTAGATTGGACATACTCTATGTCTGACCAGACGTATCGGGCAATGCATCCGCACCCCACGTTCAACTCATGTCGAGAACGACGTTTTCGAGATGGATACGGCGTCACGGTCAGTTCATGAAGGCGTTCGTCTGAATAAGCGCGAGGTTAGCGAAGAGACCCTCGCAGGTATGTGTAAAATATGCCGCAAACAAGACGCCCAACAAAGGGTTCCAGGGCATTCGGCCCTAGGAAGAGAGCAAAGTCGCAGACGCCCAGGTTAGACTCCTGGCCCGAGATCAGCGGAGCCCCTAAGATCCAGGGATTCGCGGGATACAAGGCAGGAATGACCCACGCGTTCGTAGTCGACAAAAGAGCGAAGAGCACCACCTCCGGAATGGAAGTCCAGGTGCCCGTGACCGTCATCGAGGTCCCGCCCATGAAGATCGCAGCCGTCAGGTTCTACGAGAACACCATTCTCGGACTCAAGACCGCCGGCGAGGTCTGGGCGGCCGACGCAGACGTGGACCCCCTCCTCAAGAGAAGGGTCAACGTCCCCAAGAGGGGAGAGCCCGACTTCGGCAAATTCGACGGAATGGATGTCGAGGACGTCCGTGTCCTCGCCTACACCCAGCCCAAGCTGGTCAGCGGAGTTCCCAAGAAGGTCCCCGACCTCATGGAGCTCAGGATCGGCGGAGGAAACGTGAAAGAGAGGATCGAGTACGCCAAGAGCATCCTCGGCAAAGAGGTCGCCGTTACCGACTTCGCGCCCGAGGGAGCGTTCGTCGACGTCATCGCAATCACCACAGGTAAGGGATTCCAGGGAGTTACCAAGAGGTGGGGAGTCAAGCTGCTGTCCCACAAGAACAGCAAGCACCGCCGCGGTATCGCCAACCTCGGACCCAAGAGGCCCGGCTACGTGAGGAGCACCGTTCCCCAGGCCGGACAGGTCGGATACCACCAGAGGACCGAGCTCAACAAGAAGATTATGAAGGTAGGAACTGACGCCAACGAGATCAACCCCGCCGGCGGATTCATCAACTACGGAGAGGTCAGGAACACCTACGTGCTCATCCACGGATCCGTTCCCGGACCCACCAAGAGGCTCATCAGGTTCAGGGACGCAACCCGCGTTCCCGCCAAGGCAGACACCAGCGCAGCCGAGATCACTTACGTTTCGGTCCAGTCTCAGCAGGGAGCGTGATTTGAATGACCACAACCAACGTTTATTCCGTGAAGGGAGAGGTCGCAGGGACCATCGACGTGCCCGCTGCATTCGCAACCGAGTACAGGCCCGACCTCATCAAGAAAGCGATCCTTGCCGCCGCAGCCAACTCGAGGCAGCCCTACGGACCCAACAAGATGTCCGGAATGAGGCACTCCGTCAGCACCTGGGGCAAGGGACGCGGAGTCGCACGTGTTCAGAGGCTCGCCGACGGAAGGAGAGCGACCCAGTCGCCTAACAACATCTCCGGACGCAGGGCACACCCCCCGAAAGTCGAGAAGATCTGGGCACAGAAAGTCAACAAGAAAGAACTCAAGCTCGCCCGCCTTTCCGCACTTGCCGCAACCGCTTGCGCCGAGACCGTCAAGGCCCGCGGACACAGGTTCGACGACAAGGTAACCTTCCCCATCGTGGTCGACGACGCCCTCAACGACGTCAAGGCCGCAGCCGAGGTCAAGGCACTGTTCGACGCCATCGGAATCGGATACGATGTAGAGCGCGCCAAGGACGGAACCAAGATCCGCGCCGGAAGGGGAAAGATGAGGAACAGGAAGTACAGGACCCCTGTATCTGTTCTTATTGTAATATCTGATAAGGACAGGAAGGCCGCCGTCTTCAGCGGAGCCAACAACCTGCCCGGAGTAGAGGTCGAGGAGATCAGCACGCTGAACACCTCCCTGCTCGCTCCCGGAGGAGACGCCGGAAGGCTTACCGTGTACACGAAGTCTGCCATCGAGAAGATCGGAGAGTGGACAGAATGAAGCAGAGCGACATACTCATCAGGCCGTACGTGACCGAGAAGTCCCTCAACCTCATGGCCGGGACTCCCAGGCAGAAATTCAAGGACGGCAACAAGATCGAGTTCCTTGTTCACAGGGACGCAGACAAGCAGGACATCAAGACCGCCTTCGAAGAGTACTTCGAGGTCAAGGTGGAAAAAGTCTGGACGAGGATCCAGAAGGACGGCAAGCACGCCATCATCCAGCTCGCGGAAGGATACTCCGCAGAGGACGTCGGCGCGAGGGTCGGAGTGTTCTGAGGTGAGAAAATGGGAAAAAGATTGATACCGCAGAGAAGGGGCCGCGGAGGCTCCCACTACCGCTCCCCGTCCCACAGACATGTGGACGACGTCAGGATCCCCCACTATGTGGAGGCCCAGGGAACGATCAAGGACCTCATCCAGGCTCCCGGAAGGACCAGCCCTCTCGCAGTCATCGACTTCAACGGCAGGAAGAGCTACCAGCTCGCCGTCGAGGGGACCAGGGTCGGACAGAAGATCGAAATCGGCGGAAACAAGATCGAGGTCGGAAACATTCTGGCACTCGGATCCGTTCCCGAGGGAACCCTCGTGCACAACGTCGAGGGACAGCCCGGAGACGGAGGAAAGTTCGTCAAGACCGCCGGAACCTCCGCGCTCGTCGTCAGCAGGGGAAAGCACGTCGTGCTCAGCATGCCTTCCGGTGTGCTCAAGGAGTTCGACCCCAACTGCCGCGCAGTGATCGGAGTCGTAGCAGGCGGAGGACGTGTCGACAAGCCTCTCGGAAAGGCAGGAAAGAACTACCTTACCCTCAGGTCCAGATCCGTCGCCAACAAGAAGACCAGCGGAGTGGCGATGAACGCTGTCGACCACCCGCACGGAGGAGGAAGCCACCCGCACGTCGGAGGACCCAACTGCCATGGCAGGACCGCACCTCCCGGACAGAAGGCCGGATTCATAGCGCCTAAGAAGAAAGTTAAGAGGAAGTGATCTCGATGGCAAAGAAGATAATGGGATCCGCAAAGGCCTCTAGGAGAAAATCCAGAAAGAAGGCATCGGCGATCCAGGCGAGGAGAAAGAAAGAGTTCATGTTCCGCGGATACAACATGGAACAGCTCTTGGCCATGCCTTTCGAAGAAGTACTCGAGCTCCTGCCGTCCAGGTCGAGGAGGACCTACCTCCGCGGTCTGAACTACGAGCAGCAGCTCCTGTTCGACAAACTCAAGGGAGATGTCGACGGGCCCGTCAGGACCCACCGCAGGGATCTGCCCATCATCCCCCAGTTCGTCGGAAAGACCGTGAGCATATACAACGGAAAGGAATTCGTCGACGTGGAGATCAAGCCCGAGATGATCGGGTGCATGCTCGGCGAGTTCGCGATCAACAGGAAGATGCCGCAGCACTCCGGACCCGGAGTCGGTGCGACCAGGTCTTCCAAGTTCATGCCGCTGAAGTGAGGTGTTAAGAAATGGCTACTAACAAAGGTTACACAACCGTATCCGACCCCGACACCTCCGCCAAGGCTCTGAGCAAGGAGCAGCCCATCTCCCCCAAGTTCGCCCGCGAAGTCGCTGGGCTCATCAGGGGAATGAAGGTCTCCGATGCCCAGAAGACCCTCGAAGGCGTCATTGCGAAAGAGGTCCCCGTCCCCCTGAAGAGATACAACAAGCGTGTCTCCCACAAGGCCGGAGTGGGACCCGGAAGATACCCTGTCAAGGCGTCCAAGGCGATCCTCGCCACCCTCAACAGCGCCGTCTACAACGCCGGCTACAAGGGACTGGACACCGAGAACATGATGATCTCCACCATCACCGTGTCCCGCGGAATGGTCATCCCCGGCCACATGCCGAGGGCCCAGGGCCGCGCCACCCAGTGGAACCAGGAGACCGTGAACATCGAGGTCATCATCTCGGAGGTTGAGTGAAATGGCATCAGAAAGGAAATTCGTCGCCGAGAACGTACGCAGGGTCCTGCTCAAGGAATACCTCATGAAAGAGGTCTCCCGCGCAGGATTCGGCGGACTCGAGGTCCAGAGGACCCCTATGGGAACCCGCATCGCCCTCTCCACCGAGAGGCCCGGACTCGTCATCGGCCGCCGCGGTCAGACGATCAAGAACCTGACCACCGTCATCGAGGAGCGCTTCGGCTTCGAGAACCCCCAGATCGAGGTCAACGAGGTCGAGAACGTCTCCCTTAACGCACAGATCATGGCAGAGAAGCTCGCCTTCTCCCTCGAGAGGGGATGGCACTTCCGCCGCGCCGGACACGCCACCCTGAGAAGGGTCATGGACGCCGGTGCCCGCGGATGCTACATCATCGTCGCCGGAAAGCTGAGCGGACAGAGGCACAGGACCGAGAAGTTCAAAGAGGGATCCATAAAGTACTGCGGTGAGCCCAAGCTCGACTTCGTCGACCACGGTTTCGCGGTCGCGAAGCTCAAGATGGGAGTCATCGGAGTCACCGTCGAGATCATGCAGAACTCCGCGAAACTGCCCGCCGAGATCAACGTCGTGGGCAAGGAGACGGCCGCCGAGAGGCTGCCCGACCTGTTCGGAACCGCGACCCAGGCCGCTCCCGCCGAAGAGGCGGAGGCAGCCCCCGCACAGGAGGCTGAGTGATCATGGCCGCACTGAAGATCGCCGACATCAGGAACATGTCCGCCGAGGAGCGCAACGAGAAACTCAAAGAGCTCCGCAACGAACTCATGCACGAGAGGGGAATCTCCGCCACCGGCGGAGCCCCCTCCAGCCCCGGAATCATCCGTTCCATAAGGACCAGCATCGCCCGCATTCTGACCGTTCAGAAGGAGGAGGAGAAGCTCTGATGTCCGAGATCTGCCCTATATGCGGACTGCCGAAGGAGCTGTGCATGTGCGAGGAGATCGCACGTGAGCAGCAGAGTGTAAGAATCTCTATCGACAGCCGCAGATACGGAAAAACCGTTACCGTCATCGACGGTATCGATGGCAATGATATCGACATCGCCGACCTTGCGAAGACGCTGAAAAGCAGATGCGCGGCCGGCGGGACCTGCAAGGACGGACGCATCGAACTCCAGGGCGACCACAAGAAAAAGGTCAAAGCCGTGCTGGAGGAGATGGGATTCCGCACCGAAGTAAGGTAAGCAGATGAACAGAACCGATTTCATGAGATCCGAACTCATAGGCCTCGACGTGAGTGTGCTGTCAAAACCCTTCTCCGGTATTTCCGGAAGAGTGGTCGACGAGACGAAGAACACGTTCACCATTGAATCGGCCGGAACTGAGAGAATGGTCCCCAAGTCGGGGAATGAGTTCAGGTTCACGTATCAGAACGAGCAGATAGACATCGAAGGAAGCAAACTCCTTCACCGACCCGAAGACAGAATGAAGAAGGTTAGGTGAAAAAATGACAGCAGATGTAAGGAACATTGGAATAGAGGTCGCCGCACCCGAGGGAGAGTGCAACGACCCCTACTGCCCCTTCCACGGAAACCTCTCCGTGAGGGGACAGGTCATCGACGGGGTCGTCGACAGCATCAAGATGAACAAGACCGTCATCGTGAAGCGCGACTACCTCAAATATCAGCAGAAATACGAGAGATACGAGAAGAGGTCCGCCAGGTACGCGGTGCACGCCGCACCCTGCCTCGGACTGAAGGTCGGCGACTCCGTGAAGATCATGGAATGCCGTCCCATCTCCAAGACCGTCTCCTACGCGGTCATCGAGAAGAAGGTGTGACCGATGAAGGGAATCGCAGGTCATCAGATCAGGGGACTCCAGCAGGAGTCGGAGATCAACGTCATCGATAACACCGGAGCGAAGGTCATCTCCATCATCACCGTGCCCAGCTACCACGGCGTTTCCAGGAGGATCCCGAAGGCCGGAGTCGGCGATTTCGTCATCGCCTCCGTCAAGAAGGGAACCCCCGCCATGAGGAGACAGATTGTATTCGCCGTCATCGTCCGCCAGAGGCGCCCCTACAGGCGTCCCGACGGAACCATGGTGTTCTTCGAGGACAACGCGGCGGTACTCGTCACCGACACCGGTGAGACCAAAGGAACCGACATAAAGGGCCCCGTTGCAAGGGAGGCCGCCGACAGGTGGCCCAGGATCGCAGCCACGGCCAACACGATAGTCTGAGGTGAATGGAATGGTCAGCAGCAAAGCAAGGGTGCAGAGGAAGGCTCAGGCCAACGCCCCCGCACACACCAAGAGGAAAATGCTCTCCGCACACCTCAGCAACGAGCTTGCCGAGAAATACGGAAAACGCACCGCAAGGGTCTGCAAGGGAGACACCGTTGCAGTCCTCCGCGGAGACGAGAACGTCCGCGGGACCGAGGGGAAAGTGCTGGAGGTCTTCACCAAGACCGGCCGCGTCTCCATCGAGGGCGTCACCATCAAACAGGCCGACGGAACCGCCGTCGCACGCCCCATCCACGCGTCCAACCTCGTCATCACCAAGCTGAACCTCGAGGACCCCCTCAGAGGCGAGGCTCTCAACAAGAAGGAGGCTTCAGAATGAGCGACCACATGAAGAGACTGGCAATGCCCAGGACCTGGGCCATCCCCAGGAAGGTCCATGTATGGGCTGCCAAACAGACTCCCGGAGCGCACTCCGTGGAGGACTCCATGCCCGCAGGAATGGTCCTGAGGGACATGCTGAAAGTATGTGACACCGCGAAAGAGGCTAAGAAGATCATCGCCAACCGCGATCTCATCGTCAACGGAAGGAAGGTCAAGGATGCCAAATCCCCCATCGGAATCATGGACTCCATCGCCATCCCCAAGATGAACCTCTACTACCGCATGCTTCTCACCGGAAAGGGGAAGCTGACCGTCGCGGCGATAACCGAAGAGGAGTCCAAATGGATCCTCTGCAGGGTGGAAGACAAGACCAAGATCGCAGGCGGAAAACTCCAGCTCAACCTGAGCGGCGGAAGGAACGTCATCCTCGACGCCAACCAGTACAAGACCGGAGACTCCGTCAAGCTGAATCTCGAGAACAACGAGATCGTCGGATCCTACCCCCTCGCCGAGAACGCGGTCGTCCTCGTCATCAACGGACGCCACGCCGGTAAGGTCGAGACCGTCGAGGCCATCGCCGCAGGCAGCGCATCGTCCGCCAGCATCATCACCTTCAAGAGCAAGTCCGAGACCGTGAAGGAGAACGTCTTCGTCATCGGTACCGGGAAGGCCGAGATCACCATGCCGGAGGCTTCCGAATGAACTCCGAGAACCCTATGAGGGAACTCCGCATCGAGAAGATCACCGTCAACATCGGTGTCGGCGAAGCCGGAGAGAAACTCGTCAAGGCACAGAAGGTTCTCGAGATGGTCACCGGGCAGAAGTCCGTCCAGACCCTCTCCAAGACCGTCAACAGGGACCTCGGGATCCGTGAGGGAATGCCCCTCGGATGCAAGGTCACCCTCAGGGGAGAGGGCGCCGAGGCGTTCCTCGCCCGTGCCCTCAACATCAGGGAGAACCGTGTGTACTCCTACTCTTTCGACAAGGAGGGCAACATGTCCTTCGGTATCTCCGACTACACCGATTTCGATGGTATGAAATACGACCCCGAGATTGGGATTTTCGGAATGGACGTCAGCGTGGTCCTCCGCCGCAAGGGCGGGGCCCGCGTCGAGAGGAGATCCCTCCTGAGAGCCAGGATCCCCAAGGAGCACCGCGTCGACAGGGACGAGGCCATCCAGTTCATGAAGGAGAAATACAAGGTCGAGGTGATCCAGTGAAACCTAAGAAACAATTCGGCAGGCAGGTCGGATGCGACCGCTGCGGACGCAGGCGCGGAATAATCAGGAGGTACGGAATGCACCTCTGCCGCCAGTGCTTCAGAGACATGGCCCCGGAGCTGGGCTTCAAGAAATACTCCTGAGGTGACAGAAATGCAGAGCGATCCACTTAACGACGCAATGTGCGTCATAAAAAACGCATCGGTCAACGGAAAAGCGGAGTGCGAGATCGCACCCTCTTCCAAGCTGATCGGACGCGTGCTCAAGGTCATGCAGGACCACGGATACATCAACCAGTTCGAGTACGTCGAGGACGGAAAGGCCGGAAAGTTCCGTGTAATGCTGAAAGGAGCCATCAACGACTGCGGCGTCATAAAGCCCAGGTACTCCGTGAAAGTGACTGACATCGAGAAATACGAAGCGAGGTTCCTCCCCGCCCAGGATTTCGGTGTACTGATCTTCACCACCACCGACGGCGTTGTCGCCCAGGACCGTGCCAAAGAACTCGGCATCGGCGGAAAACTGTTAGCGTACGTGTATTGAGGAATAGAAATGACAATTGCAGGGATAATCGAAAGCCACATCGCCATACCCGATGGGGTCACCGTCACAGTGGACGGGAACACCTTCAAGGTCAAAGGGCCTAAAGGTGAACTGAGCAGAAACTTCTCGCACCCCCGCGTCAATGTCGCAGCTGCGGACGGGAAAGTCACAGTATCCTGTGAATACCCGAGGATCAAGGACAAGGCGATGGTAGGGACCTACGCCGCCCATGTGAAGAACATGTTCAAGGGCGTCACCGAGGGTTTCACCTACCACCTCAAAGTCGTCTTCTCCCACTTCCCGATGAAAGTCGCTGTGAACGAGAAGGAGAAGAGGGTCGAGGTCAACAACTACATGGGAGGCCATGCCACCCGTTACGCCGCCATCATCGGAGACACCAAGGTGAAGATCTCCGGACAGGACATCACTGTCACCGGAATCAACATCGAGGACGTCGGTCAGACCGCGGCCAACATGGAGAAGTCCACCATGAGGCGCGGCTTCGACAAGAGGGTCTTCGAGGACGGAATATACATAACGCTCAAGTCTCACAAGGTGAAAGAATGACCGTGAAAGAGTTCAAGGACCTTCCGGGGTTCAAAGATGCAAACCTCGCCGAGCTCGAGTCGATCGGTATCACCACCGTGGACCAGCTGAAAGAGGCCGTTAACGACAGCGACAAGGCCAAAGAGGTCATTAAGACCCTCTCCGGAGTCGGACCCAAGACCGTCGAGAACTGGGTGAAGGCCTTCAATTCGACCGAGGCCCCCAAAGCCGCCAAGGCAGAGGCGTCCAAGGCCGCGAAGACCGAAGCTCCCAAGGCCGAGGAGAAGACCGAGATCGTGGAGGCAGGTGCCTACACCGTACAGCCCAAGCCCGAGCTCAACGACGAGACCGTCGACGCACTCGCGAAGAGGGCAATCATCTCCGGCAAGCGCCCCGCCTTCAAGAGGCAGGAGTGGTTCAGATACAAGATGCTCGGAGAGAAGTGGAGGAGACCCAAGGGAATCCACTCCAAGATGAAGAGGGGCCTCAAGAGGCGTCCTCCCATGGTGGAGGTCGGATACGGCGGACCCGCCAAGGCGAGGGGACTCCACCCGTCCGGATTCGAGGAGGTCCTCGTGTACAACGTCGACGACCTCGAGAACATCGACCCCAAGAAGCAGGCGGTCCGCATCGGCGGAACCGTCGGAACAAAGAAGAGGATCACCATAGAGGACCGTGCCAAAGAGCTCGGGATCCGCGTTCTCAACAGGATGGTGTGATAAATGTCAGACCTTAGAAACCAGAAGAGGATGGCGTCCGAGATTCTTAAGTGCGGAGTGAACAGGGTTTGGATCGACCCCACCAAAGAGGACGAGGTCCAGGACTGCATCACCCGCGGAGACATCCGCACCGCCATCGACTCCGGCCTGATCAAAGCCAAGCCGAAGTCCGGCACGTCCAGAGGAAGGATAAGATACGCAGCCAAACAGAAGGCCAGCGGCAAGCGCAAAGGACCTGGAAGCAGGAAGGGAACAGCAAACGCACGCGTTCCCGCCAAGCGCGCATGGATTCAGACCATCAGGCCCATCCGCGACGAGCTCAAGCAGCTCCGTGCGGACGGGAAGATCAGTCCCTCCGTGTACAGGCTGTACTACAGGAAGTCCAAGGGAGGAGCATACACTTCCCGCAGGAACCTGAAGCAGCACATGGTCGCCGACGGCAACCTGAAAGAGGAGGAGATCTGATGGCTACAGGACCAAGATACAAAGTTGCGTTCCGCAGAAGAAGAGAGAGCCGCACTAACTACTACACCCGCAAGAAGCTCCTCGCGAGCCACGAGTACAGGGCAGTAGTCAGGAGGTCCAACAAGAACGTCACCGTCCAGTTCGTGGATTTCACGATGGAGGGCGACGTCACCGTGGCGGCAGCAGACACCAAACAGCTGAAGAAGTTCGGATGGGAGCACTCCTGCTCCTCCATCCCCGCAGCCTACCTGGTCGGCTACATGGCCGGCCTCAGGGCCAAGAAGGCCGAAATCGAGTACGCCGTACTCGACCTCGGCATGCAGAACCCTCAGCACGGAGGAGTTCTGTTCGCCGTCGCGAAGGGAATGATCGACGCGGGGCTCGAGATCCCCGTGAGCGAGGATGTCCTTCCCGATGAGGAGAGACTCGTCGGAAAGCACATCGACGACAAGATCGAAGCCGATGTAAACGGCGTGAAAGAGAAATTGGAGGCTGAGTGAAATGGTCGACTGGGTACCTAAGACGAGGCTGGGACATATGGTCCTCAACGGAGAGGTCACGACCATGAGCGAAGCTCTGGCCACCAAACTCCCTCTCCGCGAGCCTGAGATTGTTGACATCCTTCTGCCTGACCTCCAGGACGAGGTCATCGACATGAACATGGTCCAGAGGATGACCGACTCCGGAAGGAGGGTCAGGTTCGCTGTGACCTGCATCGTCGGAAACGGCGACGGGTTCATCGGTGTCGGAAGGGCCAAAGGAAAGGAAGTCGGACCTTCCATCAAGAAGGCAATCGACAACGCCAAGCTCAACATCATCGAGATCAAGAGGGGCTGCGGTTCCTGGGAGTGCGGCTGTGCTACCGTCCACTCGCTGCCTTTCGAGGTCATCGGAAGGTCCGGTTCCGTCACCGTCTGCCTCCGTCCCGCACCCCGCGGTATCGGACTCGCTGTCGGAGACGTCGCCAAGAGCCTTCTCGTCCTCGCCGGTGTACACGACTCCTGGGGATTCGCCACCGGAAACACCAAGACCAAGGTCAACTACTGCATGGCGACCTTCGATGCCCTCAGGCAGACCGCCAAGATCAGGGTCACCGAGGAGCAGGCCGAGAGGCTCAACATCGCCACCGGACCTGTGGGTCTCGCCTCTTCCGAAGAGAACGAGGACTTCGACGACCAGAGGGAGGAGTGAAGATGTGCGCATATGTTGTGATCCGTGTACTCGGACAGGCCGATGTCGCACGCGACATCCGCCTGACCATGGAACTTCTCGGACTGAACAGGGTCAACCACGCGACCGTCATCCCCGAGAACGCAAGCTACAAGGGAATGCTGCAGGTAGTCAAGGACTACTGCACCTTCGGACTCATCGACGAGGAGACCCTCGCCGCCATGCTGAAGGCCCGCGGCAAGATCGTGGGAGACAAGCCCCTCACCGACGACTACGTCAAGGAGAAGACCGAGTTCGCCACCATCGACGACCTCGCGAAGGCCATCGTCGCCAACGAGTACAAGCTCAAGGACGTCGAGGGTCTCAAGCCTGTCATCCGCCTCCACCCGCCCGTAAAGGGCTACGAGGGCAACAAGCGCTCCTTCCAGAACGGAGGCGCACTCGGAAACAGGGGCGAGAAGATCAACGACCTTGTCAAGAGGATGCTCTGAGGTGACATGAATGCCAAGCAGAACTAAGAAATTCAGAGGATCCAGGACCCACGGCCGCGGAAAGAAATCCGGACGCGGCGCCGGTATCATCGGCGGACACGGAAATGCCGGTATCGGCAAGACCGGAAAGATCTGGATGCTCAAGAACGACAGGGACCACTACGGAAGACACGGCTTCAAGAGGCCGCAGTCCGTGGTGAAGGCGAACACCACGATCAACGTGTCCTTCCTCAAGAAGGAGATGGACAGGTTCATCGCAGAGGGATTCGCTAAGAAAGACGGAGAAAAGTACACCATTAACCTGACTGACGCCGGCATCGACAAGCTGCTCGGCAGCGGTAACATCGATATCGCTGTCGACGTGACTGTCGCTGAGGTTTCCGCCAAGGCCAAAGAGAAGATCGAGGCTGCCGGCGGAAGCATCGCCGAGTGATCCGTAAGGGAGTAATTCCGATGGATGATGAAAAACCGAGCCTGTTGTACAAGGTAAAACCTATCAGCGACAGGCTCCCCGCTGTCAAACGTCCCGAAGGGCACGTGCACTTCAGGACCAAGATGATGTGGGTAGCGGTCATACTGATCCTGTACTTCGTGATGTCGAACGTCTACATCTGGGGACTCGACCAGACCGAGTCTCTGGATATATTCGCCCAGTACAGGACCATTATGGCCGGAGCTTCCGGTACGATCCTCCAGCTCGGTATCGGGCCGATCGTCACCGCCTCCATCATCATGCAGCTGTTCGTCGGAGCGAAGATCATCAAGCTCGATCTGAGCAACAAGAAGGACAAGGCCTGCTATCAGTCCGTACTGAAGCTCCTCGTCATCGTGATGATCTTCGTTGAGGCGGTCCCCCAGGTATTCGGTTACCTGGTACCGTCCGACTCATTCACGGACACGTTCGGGGGCGCCGGTGCGAAACTGGTGATCATCCTCCAGCTGTTCGTCGGATCCTACCTCGTGTTCCTGTTCGACGAGGTCATCTCCAAATGGGGTATAGGCAGCGGTATATCGCTGTTCATTGCGGCGGGAGTCGCACAGGCGGTGTTCACCGGGGCTCTGAACTGGTACGCGGTCGACAGCAGTGCGGCCATGTCCCTCTCCAACCCTCCGGCGGGTACCATCCCGAAAGCGATCTACGTGCTCATGAACACCAGCTCTTCGGAGATGGCGGGCGGCGGTTACGAGATGATATTCCTCGGCCAGCCGAACCCCCTGATCGCGCTGATCGGAACGCTGGTCATCTTCCTGGTAGTCGTCTATCTGGAATCCAGCCGTATCGAACTGCCGATATCCCACGGTAACGTCAGAGGTGCCAGAGGCAAGTACCCGATCAAACTGATGTACGCAAGCAACATCCCGGTTATCCTGATGTCCGCGCTGCTGGCCAACATCAGCATGGTCTGCCTGCTGCTGTACACCAACGATTTCCTCAGCAGCATCCCCTTCCTCGGCGGAAACGCCTCGATCGGACTGTATGAGGACGGAAGCACGACGGCTTCGGCCGGAATGGCGTGGTATCTGTCGACCCCGTCGGGTATGACGGATTGGCTGCTGCCTATCCTGAATCCGTCGAGCTACGGCAACGACCACTCCGCACTGCAGAACATATGCCACGTGGGGATTTATATGGCCGTAATGGTCCTGGGATCGATCATGTTCGCGAAGTTCTGGGTGGAGACCACGAACCTCGGAGCGGAATCGGTGGCCAAGAATATCCAGCGCAGCGGAATGCAGATTCCCGGGTTCAGAAGAGAACCCAGAGTCCTGAAGAGGGTGCTCGACAGGTATATCCCGACGATCACCATCCTCTCCGGAGCTCTGATTGGACTGTTGGCCGCATGTGCGGATATGATCGGTACCACTGGGAACGCGACCGGAACAGGTCTGTTGCTTACAGTCGGAATCATCATCCGCTTCTATGAGGCCCTCGGCCGCGAGCAGATGATGGAGATGAACCCGATGATGAGAGGGTTCTTCGGCGGAGAGTGATGAACAATGCCAAACCCAGGCAGTCCCGAACAGATGAGACAGATGCAGCAGGAGATGCCCCAGATGCCGAAAGGCACCATGATGGGGATGCTCATCGTCATGCTCATCCTGATGATCGTCATGCAGTTCAGGGAGGCGATCGGAGGTGCCCTCAATGTCGTGTTCCAGTACATCGACTTCGGCGGCAAGTATCCGGTCCTCACCCTGGTCATCTGCGGTGTGATCATGATCACTGTCAGCACCGTGATCAGAGCGTATATGTCCGATCCGATAGGCCAGGCCAAGAGCCAGCATATCCAGAGCGACTTCAGCAAAGAGATGCGTCAGGCAAGACTTGAGAACAATCTCTACAAGATGAAGAAGCTCCAGGAAGCTCAGCCCAAGGTCATGGCGGCCTCGATGGAACAGCAGACCACCATGATGAAGACCATGCCCATCACGATGATCGTCATACTGCCGATCTACGCCTGGGTCTGGTTCTTCATCAACGACACCCTCGGAGGTGCCGATATGAGCGTATGGATCAACATGCCGTGGGGATCTGCCGACCTCACCGGCAACATCTGGTTCATGCCCGTGTGGATTGTGGTCTACACTCTCATCAGCCTTCCGATCGGACAGCTCGAGAACAAGATCGTCAACTATTTCTTCCTCAGCAAACGCCTCGAGGAAATCAACAAAGGTGTTCAATGAGAATAACCATCAGTGGTCCTCCCGGTTCCGGGAAGACCACTGTCTGCGGCA
>CAZHJV010000021.1:0-20967 GCA_964533525.1 uncultured Methanomassiliicoccales archaeon
CATAGATTTTCCTTTTGAGCACATTCGATAATTTGAGTCTGGATATTTAACAATCACGATTTACCCGACGGTAAACAATGAAAAATCACGATTTACCCGACGGTAAACAATGAAAAATCACGATTTACCCGACAGTAAATCCCAAAGATATGACATACACGGAATAGAACGGACTGTAAAACCCGGGATGTGTGTATGCGATTTCCGCGATAAAATGCGAGGTCCCCGCTCCTTTCGGAGCGGGAAACCGTCCTTGGCAAAGGCGTTTGGAAGGAGGGGCCGGCGTTTCCGCCGGATCCCCTCAGTAATCGTCGACCTTCTTGCCGGCCCTGATCTCCGCCCTCTTCTCTACGAAATAGTAGAAGATGAAAACGAACACGAATCCCACCACGAGGGGCGCGAACATGGTGTTGTTCTCCCCCTTGTGGTAGAAATAAGCGGTGATCAGTCCGAATACGAAGGTGATGATGCCGGTCGCGAGGATGGCCTTGGTGCACTGCTCTTCGGTAACCATCTGTATCACTCCCACTCCGTGACACCGGTGGAATCGGAGAGCGTGTCCCTGTGGAACTCGGGGTCCTCCACACCGGCCTTCTTCTGTTTCCTGTAATCCGCATAGGCCTCGAAGACCCTTCTGCTCAGCAGGGCGACTATGGTCATGTTGACCGCGGCCATCGCGGCCATGAACGTGTCGCTGATCGTGTCCATGAGGGTGACCTCGGTGACACAGGCGGCGCAGAACGCGACGGCGATGACGAGTATGCGTATGAACAGGATGTTCTTCTTGCTGTCCTTGATGAACCTCGCATTGGACTCGCTCATCGTGTAGTATCCGACGAGACTGGTGAATGCGAAGATGAACATGAAGAACGCGATGATGTAGTTCGCGATGCTTCCCATGGAGTCGGAGGTGATCGCCTGGACTAGGTTGGCTCCCTTGAGTCCGAGGGCCATGATCTCGTCGTAGTTGCCGTAGGAGAGGACGACGAGGGCGGTGATGGAACAGACGACGAGGGTGTCGACGAGGACACCGAAGGACTGCACCATTCCCTGCTTGACGGGGTGCTTCACCTGTGCGGTGGCGGCGATGTTCGCGATGGAACCGAGACCCGCCTCGTTGGAGAACACTCCTCTCTTCAGTCCGGTAAGGACTATGGTACCGACCATTCCGCCGAGTGCGCTGGGCACGGTGAAGGCGTACTTGAAGATCATGGAGACGGCGTTGGCCACTCCGTCGATGTTGAAGCAGATGGCGATCACGGCGAAGATGAACCATGCGACCGCCATGGCGGGGACGACCCTTGCGGAGAACTTCGCGGCGGCCTTGAGTCCCTTGAAGAGGATGACTCCGGCCAGAACGGCGATGATCAGGGCGAACACGAGGTGGTTGTTGTCGAACTCGAACGCACCGCAGAGGGCGTTGGAGGCGTTGCAGGACTGCACACCGACGAACCCCACACCGAACGTGAGGACCAGGAGGAAAGCCGCGATGATTCCGAGCTTCCTGCTGCCGAGACCCTTGGAGGCGTAATAGGCGGGACCGCCGTAGAAGTGGCCATCCTCCTTCTTCTCCTTGAAGAGCTGGGCGAGGGTGGATTCCATGAAGCTGCTGGCGGAACCGATGATGGCGAACACCCACATCCAGAACACCGCACCGGGACCTCCGGTGAAGATGGCGGTGGCGACTCCGGCGATGTTACCTACACCGATACGGGCGCCCATTCCTATACAGAAAGCTTCGAACGAAGATATTTTCGAGGTATGTTTACCCTCGAGGACTCCGGACAGGGCGAGGGTGGAGGTCTCCTTCACCCTCAGGATCTGCAGTCCTTTGAGTTTGACGGTGAATACGATACCGAGGCCGATAAGGAAAACGAAGGAAATTCCCCAGAAATAATCGTTGAGGAACCCGAACGCCTCTGTAACTCCGTCATTCAATGAATCAGTAAACGACATTGCATATCACGCCTGTGTCAAGCACAGTCAAGCAGGCGTTCCGCAGGCGGAACGGCAGACTCGATGTTGGCGGAATGGAGGAATTATAAATAAATGTTGTTGGGAAATTCGACGATTGCGTTATGAATACCGCGTATTTTTTGCGAAAATCGTAAAAAAATCAGTGTTTTTTGCATCCGATATTTCAAAAATCCGAATTACGGGAAACACGGTACGTACTGCGGATGGATTATACATTCATCCGATACAATGGGAAAAATGCAGGGCCCGGACACGGACCCTGCGGGAAAAGGGGGATCGGATCCCCCGGAAAAGTTTCAGTTGCCTTCGCTGGCCTTGTCGATGGCGGCGTCGATCTCCTTCTGGAGATTCGCGGGCAGACCCTTGATGCCTCCGACCAGGAATCCCCTGACGATCATGGAGACCGCCTCGTCCTCGGTGAGTCCCCTGGACATGAGGTATTCGATCTGTTCCTGAGCGATCTTCCCGACGGCCGCCTCGTGGGTCATCTCGACGTCGGCGCAGCAGGATTCCAGCTCGGGGATGGCCTGCGTGACCCCTCCGTCCTTCAGGATGATGCTCTTGCACTCAAGGTGGGCCTTCACGCCGGGAGCGTTCCCGACGAGGCGTCCCCTGGCGATCATCTTCCCGCCGTAGGTGATGTTCCTGCTGAGGATCTCGGCGCCGGTGTTGGGCGCGTTGAGGACCGCGCATCCGCCGGTGTCGATGTTGGACTTCTCGTGCGCGATGCACATGGTGTTGAAACTGCAGGACGCACCCTCCCCGTTGAGATACGCGTTGGGGAACGACTGGATGGTCCCGACAGGGTCGAGGACGACGTAGTTGTTGACGTACCTCGAGTTCTTCTTCATGACGACGTTGGTCCTGGGCCTGACGGCAGTGTCCCTGTTCCAGCTGTGGATCATGGTGAAGGACAGCGATGCGTTCTCGCCGAGGTACATCTCGGACACCCCGACGTGCAGGGCGTCGTTGGCGTGGTGGACCGTGGTGCATCCGGTGATCATGTCGCAGGAGGCCCCGTCGTCGACGATGATGATGTTGTGCAGATTCTGGACGGATTTGTCCTGTCCCAGCATCATGCAGGTCTGCACCGGGCATTTCAGATGGTATCCGGGCTTGACATACACGAAGTATCCGTCGGAGTTCTCCTCGTATGTCTTCGCGGTGTACTTGTCCTTGGCGGGATCCATCGTGTTCCAGTAGTAATCCCTCACCCAGCTGTAGGTCTCGAGGGCCTTCTGGGTGCTCATGATGACAAGCCCCTCCTGGGCCTTGTTGGAACAGTGGCTCATGGCGTTGTTCAGGAAGAGGATGGTACCGTCCTTCTCGGTATCGTCGGCATCGACGCCGACGTTGATCATCTTCTTCTTGAGGTCCTCGGGGGCGTCCTCGAGGTTCTCGATCTGCTCGGTCTCCTTCTCGCCCTCGTCGTACCTGTCCATGTCGATATCGGAGCCATAGGCGGCCTTCTTGCCGAGGGCCGCCTTCACTTCTTCATCCCTGCTCTGGCTCATTCGTCATCAACTCCGTATCCGTTCTGTTTGATGTCCTCGAGGACCGCCGCGGGGTCCCCTTCCCTGACGATCTTCCCGTGGATGAGGACGAACGCCTTGTCCGCGCCGATGTAATCCATGATCTGACCGGTGTGGGTGATCACGAAGGCGGAGACGCTCTTCTTCGCGTCGGCGGTGCCGTAGATGAGTTCGTGGACCTTCTTCCCGATGAGTCCGATGTTCTCGATGTCCACCCCCGACTCGGGCTCGTCGAGCATGACGAAGTCGGGCGACTGCGCGGAAAGCTGGAGGAGTTCGGACCTCTTGATCTCGCCGCCGGAGAATCCGACGTTGACATCCCTGTCCATGAAATCCTGCATCTTGAACTCGGCCTCGTGTCCGGTAGTTCCCTTGCCGTTGGCCGCGGTGACCTTCACGAGCTCCCCGAGCTTGACCCCGATGACGTTCGGGGGCCTCTGCATCATCATTCCGATACCCAGCTTGGCGCGCTGGTCGACGGACATGTAGGTGATGTCCGTACCCTTGAATACGATCTTTCCGGAGGTTACGACGGTCTGCCCGTACCCCATAATGGTGGAGAGGAGGGTGGACTTTCCGGATCCGTTGGGGCCGAAGAGGACGCAGGTCTCCCCCTCTTCGAGGTTCAGGGTGACCCCCTTGAGGATCTCTCTGCCGCCCGCCTCAACGTGCAGGTCTTTGATCTCGAGAAGTGACATTGGATTCGGATATTAGGGAGTACCTAAAAAGGCTTTCTTCACATAACAATTGTTAATACCATAGTATCTGTTTATCTCCGGACGGATATGTCCAGCGCATGGACGCGAACTGTATCCGCGGAGACAGTGCGGCGAATCTCGGAACCCTTCTTTCAAAGGAGGGGATCGGGAAGATCCTGCTCGGGAAGAGACGCGTTCCGAAGGAGGAACTCATCTCTGAGGTGGGCAGGATGATATCCGAAAGATATCCCGACATGACGGTCCTCAGGGTCGGGGACGGATTCCTCCCGGACATACGCAGCGCGGTCCCCTGCGGAAGGACCGCCGTCCTCGTATACGGTCCCGCCTGGTATCCCGATACGGAATACCTCGCCTCCCTTCCGGAGGATACGGTCGTACTGCTCTCACAGGAACTGTGCCACCAGGTACCGTCGGTCCTGCGCGTACATTGATTGGAAAAACGCACATCTGGCACATATGCGGGACATTACTTTTTGGCGAGGGCGGCCGCGGCATAGGAACAGGAGGCTGCGATCCCCAGACCCTCCTTCCGGGAGAAGTCGAGGGCGGCATCGACGAGGAGGGCGGCTATGCCTCTGCCCCTCATCTCCGGCATCACCACGGTGTGTTCGATATCAAGGATCCCGCTGTCCACGGAATAGGTGAGGTATCCGACCTCCCTGTCCCCGTCCACAGCGGAGAAACGCGCGGCGCATCTGTCATGGGTGATCCCGACCGTCATGCCGGAGATACTGCACCGTACGGATAAAAGACTGTCTGCGGAGGATCCGTCCGACGTGAAAAATGCATCTGGCACATCGCCGGACGGCAGTCCTCCGAAAGGTTTCATTCGATGGTGAAGGATACGTTCCTCTTGAGGCCGAGGTCCGCAGCCGCCTCCATCGCCTTGACGAAGGCGCAGGGCACGGGGCATGCCGCATGGGGGCAGCACTCGTTGGCCGCCTCGTAGATGGGGTTCTCGCACATCTTCTTCCCGATGGCCTCGTATGCGTTGACGGGCCCGATCCTGTCGGCCATCTTCCTGATGTTGGGACATGCGGTCTCGACGTCGAACACGATGCTCATCATATCCTCGCTGGGTCTTGCGACGATGACTGTCCCGAGCTTGCATACGCCCGGGTCCACGGTAACCTTACACTCGCTCATATCCGTGCCTTCTTCTTTCCGGCGGGACGCACACGTCCCGCAGGGGAACATAATCCGCAGCGCATTCCGCGGATTTACCTTTTCTTTCCCTGGTCGCCCACGGCCTTCTGCTTCGCCGCGACGGCGTCCGCGTCACCGAGGAACCTCTTGGAGACGACGTTCATGGAGTCGTCGAAGGTGTAAACCAGCGGGACGGCGGTGGGGATGTTGACGCCGACGACCTCGTCGGCGGACAGGCCGTCGAGGTACTTCACGAGGGCGCGGATGGAGTTCCCGTGGGCGAACACGACGACCTTCCTGCCTTCGGCCACATCCTTCTTTATCGTGCTCTCGTAGTAGGGCACCGCGCGGGCCACGGTGTCCTCGAGACTCTCCGTGAGGGGGCGTCCCTCGGCGGGGGCGTCCGCATACCTGGACTCCCTGGACGGGCAGCGGGGGTCGTCCTCCGCCAGCGCGGGGGGACGGACGTCGTAGGAGCGCCTCCATATGCGGACCTGCTCCTCCCCGTACTTCTCGGCGGTCTCGGACTTGTTGAGGCCCTGGAGCGCACCGTAGTGTCTCTCGTTGAGCCTCCAGTCCTTGACCTCCTCGATCCACTCGAGGTCCATCTCCGCCAGCGCGGCGTGGGCGGTGTGGATGGCCCTCTTCAGATAGGAGGTGTAGCACCTGTCGAAGACGAATCCCTCCTCCTTCAGCAGGACGCCGGCGGACCTCGCCTCGTCCCATCCCTTTTCGGAAAGATCCACATCGGTCCATCCCGTGAAGAGGTTCTTCTTATTCCACTCGCTCTCTCCGTGCCTCACAAGGACAAGCTGCTTCATGAATGACATCTCCGGCCCCGGGGGCCAACTGTCTGCCCGATAGGATGGCTGTTTTAAATAACTCCCGCAGGAAAAGGCGCCGGATTCCCCATATCTAAATACCTATGAGGCGATATATCTTCGGGAACATACATGGTATCAGGAATACTAGTCGTATTGGCTGTTCTGATCGTCTTCATCGCCGTCGTATTCGTGTTCAGCGGCGTGAAGATCGTCCAGCCGTATGAGCAGGCTATCTACATGAGGCTCGGAAAATTCGTCCGCGTGCTCAACCAGGGTCTCAACTTCGTATGCCCGCTCATAAATCAGGTCGTGAAACTGGACCTCCGTACGGAGGTCATGGACGTCCCCGAGCAGGAGGTCATCACCAGGGACAACTCCCCCGTGGCGGTGGACGCCATCATATACATCAAGGTCACGGATCCCAAGAAGGCGTTCTTCGAGGTCACCGACTACCGCCTGGCGACCGTGAACCTCGCACAGACCACCCTCCGTTCCGTCATCGGCCAGATGGAACTCGACGAGGTCCTCTCCAACAGGGAGAACATCAACGTCCAGCTCAGGGACACCCTCGACGAGGCCACGGACAAGTGGGGAGTGAGGGTCGAGAACGTCGAGATCAAGGAGGTGGACCCCGCATCCAAGGTCAAGGACTCCATGGAGGAGCAGACCTCTGCGGAGAGGAAGAGACGCGCCGCGATCCTCGAGGCGGACGGTCTCAAGAGGGCCGCGATCCTCGAGGCCGAGGGAAAGAAGAAGTCCAAGATCCTGGAGGCCGAGGGTACGAGGCAGTCCATGATCCTCGAGGCCGAGGGAAAGAGGACCGCCACCATACTGGAGGCGCAGGGAGAGGCTCAGAAGCTCCGCATCATGTCCGTCGGAGCGGCGGCGATGGACTCGAAGGCCCTGTCGGTCCTCTCGATGGACACCATAAAATCCGTGGGACAGGGACAGTCGTCGAAGATCTTCTTCCCGATGGAGATAACGAGGCTTGTGGACGGCATATCCGACTACGTCGGATCGGCCAGGAACGTCCCGGACAGGGCCGTTTCGGACACGGCCGCCATCAAGGATGCCGTGGGCGACCCGGACGACATCCTCGGACCCATACCGTCGATCGAAGACGTCCAGAAGGAGACGGAATCGTTCAAGAAGACCGTACAGGCGGATCTGGACGAATCGAGCGCCCTCGCCGACGCGAACCAGAAGGCGGTGTGAACATGGAGGAGGCCGTTGCGGCCGTCATCGTGATGGTCATCGGGCTGGTCCTGCTGGGGATAGAGGCGTTCTTCCCCGGGGGATACCTGCTCATCCCGGGGGCCATCATGGTGATAATCGGCGCATACGGATACGTGGCGCCCGGGAACTTCTACACCGGATGGACGCCCGCCGTGGCCATAATCTCCGCGATACCCGTCACGGCCGCGACCGTATACCTCTACAAGAGACTGGGTTCGCCCGAACCCCCCGCCACCACGGTCTCCGGATCCCTGGTCGGCAGAGAGGGCACCGTGACCGTGGACATCACCCCCGGAAACATGAAGGGGAAGGTGAAGATCGATTCCGACACGTGGAGTGCGGAGGCGGATTCGGAGATACCCGCGGGCACCCGCGTGACCGTCGTCAGCAGCGAAGGCGTCCACGTGTTCGTGGAGAAGAAGTAAACCTCACAGGTCCGCTTCCCGGAGCATCAGAACAAGTTCCTCCGGGGAACGGGCCGTCTTTCCTTCCAGCACACCGACGATCATCATGTTATCGATACCGTACTCGGCGGTACGGACGTCGGTCTTGATGCCGAACACCGGTTTTCCTTTGGCATATGCGTATCCGAGTTCCACGCATGCGCCTTCGTCCGGAACCCTGCCGTCGAGGTTTATGAGCAGGGCGTCGCAGGAGTCCAGGGTCTCCAGGTCCCTGCGGCAGACCTCCGTCGCCGTCGGGACGGCACGATCCGAAGACATCAGTCCTGCGAGATCGAGGTCGGCGGATTCCTCCTGAGGGAGGACGAGATCGAATCCGCACCCGGCCAGGTATTCCTTCATCTCCCTGTTGTATCTTAATTCGGCCTCGCAGAACAGGGGTCCCGCGAGATAGATCCTCGGCATTCCGCGGCCGCCCGATACACGATCCGTGATTCCCGTCATCGCCATCCGGAAAACTACGGAACAGTAGATTTATATTCTTTGGCCCGATAGGTGGCGAATGCCGGGATTATCCAATGGGCAAGTAGATCAGCCCGGTAGATCGCTGCCTTCGCAAGGCAGAGGCCGCGCGTTCGAATCGCGCCTTGTCCACCATCTTATTAATCAAAAATCAGGATTGCGACGGAGTATGCCGTCGGGTTTTCGGAAAGACCCTGCAGTTTCTGGGACATATATCTCCATCCCCGCAGAAAAAGGATTGTTCCGGGCCCGTCAAAGGGCCCGGAACGGAAAACCGTCTGCGGAACTCACTCCGCCAGATAGATCTTCGCGGTGATCGTCGCAAGGTAGGAACGTCCGCTGAACTCTATCCCGACCTCGCTTCCGCCTATGCAGCCGTTCTTGGCCTCGGACTCGGTTCCCGATTTGAGGGTCACGTTTCCGGACGAGTCCTCCTCCAGATACAGATATGTCTCTCCGGAGATGCTCTTGGTGTACGTCTTCCCGTCCACCGTCAGAGTGACGTTGAAACTGGACATCAGGGTGATACTGCAGTTCACTTTGAGATAGAATCCGACGTCGGACGGCATCTTCACGGTCACGTCGAACTTGCCTGATATGGTGTGGCTGCTACTGCTGGAATCCTTCTGGACGTACACCCCGCCGTCGTCCTCGTCCTCTACCAGGTAGTAGGGTCCGCCGGTCGTTCCGGAGATCTCGGAACTGCCGTCGTTGGCGTCTATGATGGACTCTATGGGCACGGCTATGAGATTGATCGCATTGCCCCTGCTCTCGACCGAAGTGGATATGCCGAGACCGTGGGCCACGGGCACCGCCGTCAGGACGACCATAACTACGGCCGCAACTGCCAGGAACGTCCTGCCTTTCATCAGGACGCCTCCGCGGTGAATGTGAACGCGAACGACGGAGCGGTCTTGTTCCAGTCGGTCCCGGACGGGAAATCCTGAAGCGTTATCTTCACGGAGATCTCGTAGTACGCTCCCTGGACCATGCTCAGTCCGTCGAAAAGCACCCTGCCATCCGACGGTACGGAACCGCCGCCGTACACCGTAGCCGTGTAGGACGTCCCGGAATACGTCAGGACGACGTCGACCTGTTTTATGTATGCGGGAGCATCGGAACTGTCAAGGATTGCATATGTGCCAGATGTATCGATCTTGCACTGGACGTACACCGCCATGCCGGAATGTCCGGCTGGCATCATCAGGTACCTGTCCTGCACGGCTGACAGTTCGTGGTTAGGATTCGTACCGATGTTCTCTTTCGCAGAGGAGACATACACCGTACCGCCGGAAGTCTTGTAGTAGATCTTGGCGTCAGTAAAGAGCGTTTTCCCGCCGGACAGGGCCGCCCCTTCGGTATCCGAATAGATGTCGAGGGAATATGCCTCGGAATGGACCTGGTTTCCGCTGATGCTCACATCGGAGGTCATCGATTGGGCCTCTTCGATGAGTGACGGCAGCAGAACGACGGCAACAACGGCCAGCGCCGCAACGCATGCGAACGTCTTGGATCTGTTTCCCGTAGCATTACTGGGTATATCCATCTCCCCCTATGTCCGCCCGCACTATATCGTGACTTTATAAAACCTGCGAATTTAACGGACCTTGCCATATATTTTCCGCACCTGGCTCTTCCCGCCGCCTGCCGAGCATCGCGGACGGTGCTTACGGCATGCGGGTCCGGCTGCCGAATCGGACTGCTGGCACATTGTATGAAGTATATCGGAATCTCCGAAAAACGGTCGGCAGCGTCCGATGAACCTATATATTGAATCGCTAATCCCGTTACAGCCGTGCCAATTGTTGGCACATATCATACCCGGTGAGAACATGGCCTTCTGGAACGAAGAACTTGAGACGATGCCTGTGGAGGAACTCAAAGAGATGCAGTTCAGACTCCTGCAGAACGAGATCCGCACGATGTACGGGAAATCGGAGTTCTTCCGCAAAAGGATGGAATCCGTCGGACTCACCCCGGACGACATCACCGACATGGAGCAGTTCAGGAAGATCCCCTGCATGAGGAAGAGCGACCTGAGGGACAACTACCCCGACGGCCTCTTCGTCAGACCCTACGACGAACTCGTCAGGGTCCACGTGTCCTCCGGAACCACCGGCCGCCCCACCGTCGTGGGATATACCCAGACGGATATCGACAACTGGTCCGAATCCCTCGCCAGGGGTCTCACCTCCTTCGGCGTCGGGAAGAAGGACGTCCTGCAGAACATGCACGGCTACGGGCTGTTCACCGGCGGCCTCGGGGTGCATTATGCGGGAGAGAAGGTCGGGGCCACAGTCATACCCACCGGGACCGGGAACACCGACAGGCAGATACAGCTGATGCAGGACCTTCCCGTGACCTGCCTCGCCGGGACCCCGTCGTACATGTTCCACATAGCGGACGTCTGCGACCAGAAAGGGGTGGACATCCGCAAACAGACCAAGGTCACCAAGGCCCTCGCCGGAGGAGAACCGTGGTCAGAGTCCATGAGGGCGAAACTCTACGGCCGCACCGGTATCAAAGCGTACGGATGCTACGGCGCCAGCGAATTCTACGGACCCATGTTCCTGGAGTGCGAGGCCCAGAACGGTATGCACGTATGGGCGGATCTGGCACTTATCGAGATCCTCGACAAGGACGGCAACCCGGTCCCCGACGGGGAGACGGGAGAGGTCGTCGTGACCATGCTGCAGAAGGAGGCCTTCCCCCTGATAAGATACAAGATCGGCGACATCTCCACCCTCACCTGGGAGAAGTGCGCCTGCGGAAGGACCCACCCGAGACTCGGAAGGATAACCGGAAGGGCCGACGACATGATCGTGGTCAGGGGGATCAACGTGTTCCCGTCGCAGATCGAAAGCGTCATCGGGGAGATGCCGTTCCTGTCCCCGTTCTACCACATCACCCTCACCAACGAGAACTATATGGACAGGATGGTGGTGGACGTGGAGGTCCTCCCCGAGTGCCTGCCCGACGACGTGAACGCCATCAACGACATGTCCGCGAAGATACAGGCGAGGCTGAAGGAGATCCTCAATCTCAAGGCCGTCGTCAAGATGAACCTGCCCGGAACCCTCGAGAGATTCGAGGGGAAGGCGAAACACGTGACGGACAACAGGTCCTGGGACTGAACGGGTGCGGCGTCCCGCATCCTTTTTCAAAAACCGAAAAAATCAATGATGACCGGTCCCCTCCGGAGAAGGAGGGGGCCGGCGTGTGTTCTAAAGAATCGTTCGCGGTTCGGGTTCAGATGTCCCTGAAGGAGACGGAGTACTCCATCTTCTTCGCTCCGAAATACGCCTGTACGTATTTCGCGGTCTTCTCGGGAGGGAACTCCCTGCAGGAGAACACGTCGATGAAACACCTGTCGGTGTCTTCGGCGAAATGGCCGGAGATCATGGAGGTCTCGATGAGCTGGCAGAGGGAGTATCCCTGTACCTTGGGCTCGTCTCCGAAGAAGACGACGTAGGGCTCTCCGTATCTCTTCATGTTGATCTCCTTGGCGAGATCGATGGCGAACTGGGTGATGTGTTCTTTCGAGGAGATTTTGTCGTGGTCGCACTCGCCGAGATCGATGCTGACGAGCAGTCCCCACTGCTTCTCGTTGTTGTATTTCGCAATAGCCTCCTCATCGGAGAGGAGAGGTCCGGCCTTAGGTCCCATAGAGTACATTTTCAACGCCTCTTTATGACACACGTTGGTGCTTGATTGGCAACATATGGTTTTGATATTAAAAGCGAATCCCGCAGACGGGACCGTGCATATGCGTATTCCGACAAGTGCGGAAAGGTTATGTCCCTCCTGATACACAACATACGTTAACCCAATCAATCCGATGCTGACAAAATTTTTACGGAGAACGGACATAGGCGCGATGCAGGTGGCAGTTTGATTACATCTGTCTTCGAAGTCCTGATGCTGCTGTGCTTCGCCGCATCATGGCCGTTCAACATAGCCCGTTCCTACATCTCCCGCACGGCGAGAGGAAAGAGCATCGTGTTCGAAGTCATCGTGGAGATCGGTTACTTCTTCGGCATCGCCAACAAGATCGTCAACGACCAGATCAACTACGTCATTGCGTTCTACGTGCTCGACATAGTCCTCGTGGCCGTGGACATGGCCCTCTATGTCAGGAACAGGAGACTCGACAGGCTGAATCCTGTATCCGAGCCGTAATGCCGCGTCCGCACCCCGATATATCTTATATTTGGGCAGAACGATACCGCTAACCATGATAGTCGAGAGCGCCGGCTTCACAGACGGCAGAATCGCGGACAGGTACGGTGCCAAGGGAACGGAGTTCGGAGCGGGAGGAATGCCCGCCCTGTCGTTCCCTCTGAGGATCTCCGGGGCCCCGGCGGGCACCGCATCCTTCGCAGTGGTGTTCGACGACCCCGATTCCGTACCTCCCTGCGGATTCAAGTGGATCCACTGGCTGGTGGCCGGCCTCAGGAAACCCTATCTCGACGAGGACGCATCCCGTCTCGACCCCGACATAGTGCAGGGGGCGAACAGCTGGATGGACCGCGGGACCGACAGGAAGGGGGCGAGCGCCTACGGCGGACCTGCCCCTCCCGACAGACCCCACGAGTACGTCCTCACCGTCCTCGCCCTGGACTTCGAACCCGTCCTCAAGAACGGATTTTCGCTAGAGGATCTGGAGAGGGTATCCAAAGGACACATTCTCGCAAAAGCGACCCTTAAGGGCGTCTATTCCCCCAAGGAATGAGCCCCGGACCGTAAAAACACCGATTTCAAACATACCGAGAGGATATACCATGTCAACCGAAACGACTGCAAATGCCGAGACCGTTTTCAAAAATGCACAGGAACTCGCCATGAAGGGGGAGTCCGGGGAGGCGTTCCGCCTCTATCTGGAGGCCGCCGAGATGGGACACACCGCCGCGGCATACATGGTCGGACAGATCTACTCCATGGGAGGCGCCGTGGAGAAGAACGACAGAGAGGCCCTTTTCTGGACCACGTATGCGGCCACCAACGGATACGTCCCCGCCAAGGGCGCGATGGCGAGCAGCCTCGTCCGCAGGGACGGCCCGTCCGATGCGGACATCTTCAGCCACGCCATGGAGAAGGCGGAGAACGGATCCGCCGCTGGGATGTACGTGGCGGGGATGTGCTACGACCTCGCCATCGGGACGGAACTCGACGACGCGAAGGCCTTCGAGATGTTCTGCAGGTCGGCCGACGCCGGGAATCTGGACGGTGCCTGCCAGAAGGCGCTCTGCATCATCAGGGGCGCCGGGACGGACCGCGACAAGACGGCCGGTGCGGAGATGCTCAGGGAGATATCCTCCGAAGGCAACCTCCGCGCATCGCTGAAGTACGCATGGTGCCTCGAACACGGCGTAGGGGTCAAAAGGGACCAGAAGGCCGCGTTCGCCGCCTACTCCGAGATCGCCGACAGGAAGATCCCGCTGGGAGAATACGAGGTCGGGAGATGCTACATGGACGGCATCGGCGTCGCGAAGGACGCCAACATGGCATACAGCTGGTACCTCGTGGCGCAGACCGTGGGCTGCGTGGAGGCCGACTACGGCATGGCGAGATGCCTCATGGGAGGCGTGGGGGTCAACCGCAGCACCGAGGACGGACTGCAGCTCCTCACCTCGGCCGCGGAGAGGGGATCCGCCGATGCGATGGTCATGCTGGGACAGCTGTACTCCAAAGGGAGGATCGTGAAGAAAGACCTGAAGAAATCCTTCGAGTGGTTCAAGACCGCGGCGGATCTCGGGAACCCCTTCGCGGAGCTGACCACCGGCGACAACTACGCCGAAGGGAACGGGGTCCAGAAAGACATGTCCCAGGCGTTCAGATACTATCTCCGCGCCGCAGTCCACGGAAACACCCAGGGATGCCATCTCGCCGGTTCCGACCTCATCTCCGGGAACGGGGTGAAGAGGGACGAGGCGAAAGGATTCCGCCTGTGCAGCATGGCCGCGGAGGACGGATACATGAAATCCATGTACATCGTCGCCAACTGCTACGCCCACGGGAGGGGCGTGGAGAAGGACGTCGTCAAGGCGTTCAGGCTCCACATGGAACTGGCCGAGAAGGGCTACATCAAATCCCAGCTCTACGTGGGAGAGAGCTACTACCACGCCGAAGGGGTGGCGGAGGACTACGCCGAGGCCCGCAGATGGTTCGAGGCGGGGGCGAAGGAAAACAACCTGTTCTGCCAGTATTACCTGGGAGACATCTACCACAACGGACGCGGGGTCAGAAAGGACGATAAGAAGGCCGCGGAGTGGTACAAGAAGGCCGCCGTGCAGGGACACACCCTCTCCAAGAAGATCCTCGAGGCCATGGGCATCGCGGAGACGATAAAGAACGAGGAGAGCCCGTTCGAGATGTTCAAGAAGGATGCCGAGAACGGCAACGCCCAATCCATGTACATCGTGGGAAGGTACTACGAGGACGGGATAGGCATGAACCGGGACATCGAATCCGCCAAAGTATGGTACGAGAAGGCCGCCGCCGCAGGCAACGAGGCGGCCAAGAGAGCCCTCGCAGCACTCGGTAAGAAGGAGTGAACGTGGGCATCAGGACATTCGTCTCGGTGCCCGTCCCCAACACCTCCGGGTTCGCCCCTTTCCTGAGGGACCTGGGCATGATAAGGGGCGTGAGGCCGTCCAAGGAAGCCCAGATGCACATAACCCTCAATTTCCTGGGGGACGTCCCGGAGGACCGCATCGATGACGTCGGGAATATTGTCTCCGACGCCGTGTCCGGCGTATCCGGAGGAAGGATCACCGTGAAGGGAACGGGCGTGTTCCCCAACCCGAGGTCCCCCCGGGTCATATGGGCAGGGGTCGAGACGGAGATCCCGCTGGCGGATATCTCCGAAAGGATCAGGAAGGGACTTTCCGCCGAAGGCATCCCCTGCGATACGAAACCGTTCAAACCCCACATCACCGTGGCGAGGATCGAAGGGAAGGCCGACATATCGAGACCTCTCCGCAACTATTCCTCCGCAGAATTCGCCTCATTCATATGCCCCGCGGTGCTCGTGATGAAGAGCGAACTGACCCCGGCGGGGCCGATACATACGATCCTGAAGATGTGCGAACTGCGCCGAACCTCCCGAAGTTAAACTGACTGTAGCGTCAACCCTTAAAAAACGCCGTCTTCCGATGATATCCCGTGGTCAAAATGACGCACGAATGGGATAGAATAAAACGGTTCAGGAAGAACGGCAGGGGAGGCATCGAAGGACTTCCCTTGGAACTTATGATCATAGTCATCGTCGCCACCCTGGGGACGGCCATCCTCATCGGGTGGATGGGCAGCGTGGAGGAACCCAAGACGATCGGAAGCGTGACCGCCAACGTCAGCTATCTGGATTCCGCCGTCCAGAAAAGCGCCGGAGGAACCAACCTCACCATCACCGTGACCGACAACGATGGCGCTCCGATCGAAGGGGCCGTCGCGGTCATCTCCGGGTGCGGCATACAGAACACCGCGGTAGTGACGGACAGCGACGGCAAAGCCGTGTTCAAGCGCGTGCTTCCGACCGTCGGCAGCGGACAGACGGGCTATATCAGCGTCCATGTGACCGCCAACGGCTACGGCGAAGACAACAGTCTGAGGATAGTCGTAGTATGATGAAGGACGGGAAGGGCGTCCTCGGACTGCCCATGAGACTTGCGGTCGCCATGATCGTCGTCTCCGTCTGCGTCCCTTCCCTGGCCTATGCCGCGGAATCGTTCAGGACGGATACGGACGTGTCCGATGCCGCGTCCGAGGTGGAGAAGATGATCGATGCGGCGGATTCCGTCTACTACTCCGGATCGGGAAGCGTCCGCACGGTGGACGTGTCCCTTCCTTCGGGGTGCGAGATCGTCGTGGGCGGGGACGGCGCCGACGCCTACACGTTCCGCATAATCCGCGGCGGGAACACGGAGAAGACCGTCTACACGGAGCGCCCCGCGGTGAAGTTCCTGAACGGACCCGTCACGATCTCCGGCGACACGGAACTCCGCTTCGAGTGCGCCAGCGAGAACGGGATCTACGGGGTGAAGGTGGCGTACGCATGATGGAGTTCATCATGTCCCGCGCCGCCCTCGCCATATGCGGGGTCCTGCTGATGACGGCGGTGGCGGTACCCATGACCCAGATAATGGAAAACGAGTCCGAATCCGACATGTCGGACCGTGCCGCCGATGCGGCCCTGACCATAGACCGCTTCTGGAATTCGGATCTCGACGAGATGCATCTTAGAGGAAGCGACATACTGCCTTCGGACAGATACGCCGTGCGGATAGACGGGCGCATCCTGACCGTAAACGATGCCGACGGGAATTCGTATTCCGCAGGTCTGGCACATTCGTGCGGACAGGTCGAGATGGGTTACGGGGACACAGCGGTCCTGACGAGGGACGGCGACAGCATCATCTTCCGCCGAAGGTCTCGGCAATCTTACCGAGGGCCGCGGCGAAGCGGTCGATGTCCGATTTGTTGTTGTACAGATACACGGACGCGCGCACGCTGCCCTCGACCTTCCTCGATACGAAGAACGGATGCGCGCAGTGCATCCCTGACCTCACCATTATGCCGTCGATGCTGTCGAGCATCATCGCGACATCGTGGGACCCGAGTCCGTCTATGTTGAACGACATGACGGCGCAGCGGTCGTCCGGATCCTCCGGACCGACTATCGAAAGCCCTTTCACGTCCTGCACGGACGAGAACATGTACCTCAGCAGATCCCTGTCGTTCCTGGCTATGTTGTCCATGCCGGCCTTCCTGAGATATTCCACGGCGGCCTTGGTGCCGAAGATGCCCGCATAATTCTGCAGACCGGCCTCGAAACGGTCGGGCACGGGCGCGAAATCCACGCTGTCGTAAGTCACAAGACCGACGGTCCCTCCGCCGTACTGCAGGGCCCTGAGGTCCCTGAGACACTCCTCTTTCCCGTAAAGGACCCCCATCCCGGTGGGCCCCAGCATCTTATGTACGGACATGGCGTAGAAGTCCACGTCCAGGTCCTTCATGTCCACCTTCATGTGCGGGGCCGCCTGGGAACCGTCCACCAGGACCTTCGCCCCGTAATCGTGGGCGATCTCCGCCACGGCCTTTATCGGCACGGTGCACCCGGTGACATTGCTGCACTGGCACATGCTCACCAGCTTCACCTTCCCATCCATGGCGTTCTTGAAGGATTCGATGTCGAAGAGCCCGTCCTTCCCGGAGCGGGACATCCTCATCTCGATGCCGGCGCCCTCCCTGAGGGTGAGCCACGGGACGTAGTTCGAGTTGTGCTCCGTGTCGGTGGTGACCACCGCATCCCCCTTCTTCAGTCCGAGGCCGAACGCGACGGTGTTGATGCCCTCGGTGGTGTTCTTGGTGAAGACGAAGGATCCGGGGGAAGATCCGTTGAAGAAATCGTTCAGGGCCTCCCTGGTCTCGTCCACGCGGACGGAGACCTCGTTGGCCAGATGATGGACGCTCCTCCCGCCGCACACGGGGTATTTCTCGTAATACTCCACGACCGCCGCTATGACACTATCCGGACGGAGCGCCTGGCATGCGCTGTCGAGGTAGACGCCCTTGTCCGTTCTCATGGTCGGAAAATCGCCGCGGAGGCCCGAGATATCCATACTGCGTCCGTACTCCGCCACTCATATAAATTATCCTTGCGCGCGGACGCACAGATAATATAAGGTGCGCCCATATGGCGGGACGATGACAGAACTGCGTACCGAGATCGGGAAGACCGTCCTCGAACTCCCCGGGATGGTGGCATCCGGGATAATGGACGAGACGGGTGCGTCTATGATAAGGATGCTCGAGGCGGGGGCCGGAGCGGTAGTGACCAAATCCGTCGGCCTCGAACCCAAGCCCGGGCATGCCAACCCGTGTTTCACCGAGGTCAAAGGGGGATTCGTCAACGCCATGGGCCTCCCCAACCCCGGGATCGAACTGTTCAAGGCGGAGATGGACGAGGCCGTCCCCCACGGGAAGATCGTCGGATCCATCTACGGGGCGAACGAAGACGAGTTCGCCCGCCTCGCCGGGAAGATGGAGGACTACGGCGCATGCGCGGTGGAACTCAACCTCTCCTGCCCCCATGCGAAGGGGTACGGGATGGAGGTCGGCACCGACCCGGCCCTCGTGAAGAAGATAGTCGCGGCCGTGAAGGACGCCGTGAACATCCCCGTATGGGCGAAACTCACCCCCAACACCCACATCCTGAACGAGATCGGACAGGCGGTACAGGACGGAGGAGGCGACGCCATCGTCGCGATAAACACGCTGAAGGCCATGGTCATCTCGCCGGAGTTCGCGAGACCCTTCCTCAGCAACAGGTTCGGGGGGCTCTCCGGACCCGCGGTGAGGGCCGTGGGCGTCAGGGACATCTACGACCTCTACGACGCCGTCTCCATCCCCCTGATAGGCGTCGGAGGCATCTCCGACTGGAGGGATGCAGCCCAGTACATAATGGCCGGTGCACGCGCGTTCCAGATCGGGAGCGCGGTGGCGAAGGACGGACCCGAGGTGTTCGGGAAGATCAACAGGGATCTGAAAGAATTCATGAGGGACTACGGCTACGGCGGCATCGCAGACATGGTAGGTGTGGCACATGAGTGATTTCGTCAAGATACTGGGCGTCACCGAGGAATCGTACGACACCAAGACGTTCGAATTCCAGCTGGACGAGAAGGCGTACCCGGGACAGTTCATCATGGTGTGGGCCCCCGGGATGCAGGAGATACCGATGTCCCTGTCGAAGACGGGGAGGATCAAATCGATCACCGTCAAGGCCATAGGTCCCGACACCCGCAGGCTCCACGAGTTCTCGATAGGGGATATGCTCAGGGTCCGCGGACCGTACGGCCACGGATACGAGATCGACAGGGAGAAGAAGTACCTCATCGTCGGAGGAGGGGTCGGAATGGCGTCCGTCCTGCCGGCGGTCAAGGAATCCGGCGCAGACACGATCATAGCCGCCCGCTCGGAGAAGGACCTCATCCTCAGGGACAGGGCCATGAAGTACTCCAAGAACGTGTGGATCGCCACCGACGACGGGAGCGCGGGATTCCACGGGAATGCGGTGCAGCTCATGAGGGAGAAGTGCGCGGAGAACTCCTACGACTGCGTCATCGCCTGCGGGCCGGAGGTCATGCTCTACTTCACCTACAAGGCCTGCGAGGAACTCGGTCTCGACTGCCAGCTCTCCCTCGAGAGACACATGAAATGCGGCGCCGGAGTATGCGGTTGCTGCGTCATGGACGGTCAGAGGGTATGCAGGGACGGCCCCGTATTCAGCAAGACCCAGATATCCGAGATGAAGGATTTTGGGAATGCGAAGAGGGACGAGTGCGGCCGTCTCGTGAAGTTCAGATGATACGATGTCCGCTCCCGACGGCTACATAACGGTGGTCCACGGCAAGATGTCCGTGAACGTACCCAGGAACTGCTTCTCGGGAGCGGATGCGGCCATCGACAGGAAGAAGGCGGACGAGTTCGGGAAACTCATCCGCGCCCGTTATCCTTGGCTCACCGAAGGTTCGCTGGAAGTCCTCTTCAACAACGCCCGCAAAGAGATGCTCCGGGTCCTCGACGAGGAATCGGGCGGGAGGAACACCTGCAGACGTCTGGAGAAAAAAGGGGACCTGGAAGGGGCAATAGAACACATAAGAGAACATCTGGAGGAGGATCCCGAGGACCCGGATGCGTGGTACGCCCTCGGGGAACTCCTCTGCAAGGCCGGACGGACGGAAGAAGGCTATAAGGCGTTCGCCGAAGGCCGCAAATATTTCTGAAAAAAAAATCAATCCGAAAAAGCATCGTTGATCGCATCGACGATCTCCGGGACCGTCGCGCCCCAGGGAACCATGACGGTGTTGCCGTCCTTCTCGTGGCCCTGTTTGATCCTGCAGCATTTGACGATGGTGACGGTTCCGTCGTCGGGAACGGAGTCCCTGGGACATATGTTTATGAAAGGCACGGTCCGATGATACTCCTCCTCGAAGATCCTCTTGGAGAGCCTGCATCCCACCAGGGTTATGTCCCTGCCGGAGATGTCCGGGACCTGATCCAGGAAACAGTACGGTTTCTCCGAGGATGTACCCGACACTTCGCACGGGAACATGACCTCTGCCGTCTCCGCTCCGGAGGAACGCTCCGAGAGATCTATGTCTATCTCCTCCGTCACGATCGGTTTATCGATGTATCCCGAAGCAAGTGCCAGATGTACGAGATAAGACATCTTGGACGGCCTCGGGGGGACGCAGTCCACTATGCGCAGCGTGAAGGGTTCCAGATCCTTCACGAATCCGATGTGGGAGAAGAGTCCCTTCACCACCACCGCTTTGCCCGGATACTCGCACTGTATCCTCGCCATCGCGGGAACGTTGAGGACATCGGTGTCCGGCCTCTCGATGTAGACCGTCTCCTCCGGCAGGGACACTATCTCGTATCCCGTGACCTCCCTGAACAGGTCGCCGTCGGAGGATTTGAGGAGTCTCACGACCGCATACCGGTCCCCGTGGTTCAGGACGACGTACTCGGCGCGCTTGTACGCCACCCAGCCGTCCATCATGGACCCTATGCTATCCCTGTCGATGTCGCAGTCAACCCTGCGGAC
>CAZHJV010000022.1:0-4748 GCA_964533525.1 uncultured Methanomassiliicoccales archaeon
CCCGAACATCATCGTCGAGCTGAAGAGAACGGACAGCGAGAAGGAACTAGATCCCGCTCTCGACGCGGCGATGTGCCAGATACACGAAAGGAAGTACTATCTCGGCATGTCCGGCAAGGTGATCCTCACCGCAATGGCGTTCTGGGGAAAGATCCCGAAGGTCCGTACCGAGACTGTCGAAATCTGATTTCGGAATATGATAAGGGGGCTGCGCCCCCGAATCAATCCGAACCCGACATCAGCGGCAAATCAGCACAGTGCACTTCGCAAGCCGCACAACATTCTCCGCAACGGATCCCAGAAGAGCCCTGGAGATACCGGTCTTCCCGAGTGTGGCACACACGACGAGATCGTAGTCGGCCGACTCCTTCACTATGACTTCCACAGGGTGTCCTACGATGAGCTTCGTCTCTACGGACACGCCTGCTTCTGCGGCCTTATTCTTCGCATATGCGAGAGCCTTCTCCGACTCTTCCGCCATGATCTTACGGTACTCGGTACTGCCGTCGCGGATGAATGTGCTGTAATTGCCTTCATCGAAGACACAGAGCGCGGTAACCTTCTCTGCACCGAGCGCCTTAGCCAGCTGCAGACCCTGATTTACTGCGGCAGCGTTGCTCTCACTTCCGTCCACTGCGATGAGTATTCTGTCGTACATAATTCAAAATCGGCGGGCGGACGTTTAACCGAAACTGCGGACGTGTTCGATGACGGAACGGACAGCCACGAGAATTCATCAAAACATTACAAGATACGGAGAAAAGGTTGGATACCCCTTTCGGGGCGAAATTGAACTGTAAAGATGCAGTAGGTGGGGACTGAGGGATTTGAACCCCCATAGGCGGGTTTCCACCACGGGGAGGAGCTACCTCCCCATGAAATTGATGAGTCATCGCTCCAGTTATTCATCATAACTCAGCATACTCAATCAAATCACGCTCATAACTGGAGCCCGCTAGTCTGCCAGGTTAGCCTAAATCCCCAATTTGTAACACTGAGCGTCAGTGTCACTTCTTGCGCATCTTTGCTGCTCTCTTTCTTCTTCTCATTTTTTTCTTGCGCCATTTCCAACGCTGGTTACCGCGTTTCTTCCAGGCGCGCGAGCTTCTCTTCATGATACTTCCTCTGTGAGCGCCGTGTGGCGCAGACGGACTCTAGGCGGGCCCGTCGGGACTTTCGGTCCTTTTAAGGGACTTTCGAACCCGAGGCGTCTGGCTTAGAAGGCCAGCGCTATATCCTGGCTAAGCCACGGGCCCTGCCATCCTCCATCGGCTACTATCATTTAAAGATTATGGCCCTTGCGGCGATCCGGAGAATTCCGCCAGCCTCGGAAACGCACATATCAGATGAACTTCCCGGTGATACTGGCAGGACATTCCCTGACTTCCTCCGGCGTACCGGAGACGACGACGGTACCCCCTTCGTCCCCGCCGCCGGGCCCCATGTCGATGATGTAATCCGCATTGCGCATTACGGAGAGATCGTGTTCGATCACGATCACTGTGGCGCCTTTCCCGACTAGTTCGGAGAACACCCGGAGGAGGACGAGTACGTCGGACGGATGGAGCCCTATCGTCGGCTCGTCGAAGACGAAGACCGCATCGGCCTGCCCGCGGCCCATCTCCCCGGCGAGTTTGAGTCTCTGCGCCTCCCCGCCGGACAGACTCGGGGTATCCTCCCCCAGAGTGAGGTATCCGAGTCCCAGATCTACGAGCGTCTGCAGCTTCCTCTTCACGGCCGGCATATCTCCGCAGACGCCGGATGCACGTTCCGCATCCATCTCCATCAGTTCGGGAAGGGATACAGAACCGCCTCCCGCACAGGCACGTTTGATCCCGTACGCCCCAGGGGCATATCTCGAACCTCCGCAGTCGGGACAGGGGACCTCTATGTCCGGAAGGAACTGGATATCCAACGACACGGTTCCCGTACCGTCGCACCCGGGGCAGCGGAGCTTTCCCGTGTTGTACGAGAAATCTCCGGCGGAATATCCCTCTGCCTTCGCATCGGCCGTCTTTGCGAACGCCTTCCTCAGATCGTCGTGGACGCCCGCATAGGTGGCCACGGTCGAACGGACGTTCACCCCTATCGGGGTCGCATCTATGAGTTTCACCGAGTGTATCCCTTCGGCCCTCAGACATGTGACATGCGGCGGGAGGGGCCGGCCGGACACCATGGCCTCCAGAGCAGGTACGAGGCTCTCGAGCACCAGCGTCGTCTTGCCGGAACCCGAGACCCCTGTGACGACGGTCATCCTCCCCATGGGGATATCCGCCGACAGCGGCTTCACCGTATGTATCCCGGAGATCTCCAGATGGATCGCCCCGTCGGAGAACAGTTTTCCCCTGTCCTTCGGCGGCAGTGCAGGATGCTCCCCTCCGTGCCCCAGGAACGGCGCTATGACGGAACGGGGGTCGGCGATTATCTCCGGCACCGTCCCCTGTGCGATCACCATGCCTCCGGCGGATCCCGCCCCGGGCCCCATCTCGATCATGTAATCCGCATGTTCCAGAACATCGGTGTCGTGATCCACGAGAACGACGGAGTTCCCGTCCGCGACGAGGTCGTCGATGACCCCGCACAGCCCCTTCAGATTGGAGGGGTGGAGGCCTATCGACGGCTCGTCCAGAATATACAGCGTCCCGGTGGTGCGGTTCCTGACGGATCTCGCCAGATATACGCGCTGACGTTCGCCGTTGGAAAGGGTCGGGGCAGAGCGGTCCATGGAGAGATATCCGAGACCCAGATCCAAGAGTCTGCGGGAGATGCCGCGGAATGATCCGCAGAGGGCATCCGCCACGGCCTTCAGTTCCGGAGGGACCGCCGCCGGGATTGCACCGATCCACGTCTCCAGCTCGGAGAGGGGCATCGCGCACACACGGTCAAGGGAAAGACCCATGAGGCGGGAGGACCGGGCCTTCGCGGAAAGGCGGGTGCCGCCGCATTCGGGACAGGGACCGGTGCGGAGGAATCTCTCCAGTTTCTTCATCCCCTTCTCGTCCTTCACCTTGGACAGGGAATTCAGAACGGTATATCTGGCACTGTAATAGGTGAAGTCCATCTCCCCCGCATTGTTCCCGTCCTTAGCCTTGTAGAGGATGTGCTTCTTCACGGCGGGGCCGTCGTACACTATGTGCTTCTCCTCGTCCGTCAGATCCCTGAACGGGACATCGGTACGGACGCCCATGGCCCTGCAGACGTCCGTCATCAGGGACCACATCAGCGTCCCCCACGGTTTCACGGCCCCCTCGTCGATGGTCAGGCTCTGGTCCGGCACGAGGGAATCCATATCGACCTCGACGGCCGTCCCCGTCCCCTGACACATCGGACATGCACCGGTGCTGTTGAAAGCGAGATCTTCGGCGGACGGAGGAACGACCCTCCCGCCGCATTCGGGACAGAAAACGGGCCTCATGGCGGCGAAAGCGGCCGAAGGTCTCTGCATGTGGCCGTTGGGGCACGGATGTTCCCCCAGACGGGAGAACATGAGGCGGACCGTGTTCAGAAGTTCGGTGGATGTACCGAACGTACTCCTGATGCCTCCGGGGGACGGACGCTGACGGAGTGCGAGGGCCGCCGGGACGTATCTTATGTCATCCACATCGGCGCGGGCCGCCTGGGTCATGCGCCTGCGGGTGTACGCGGACAGGGCCTCGAGATAGCGCCCGGACCCTTCGGAGTAAAGCACCCCCAGGGCAAGGGACGATTTCCCGGAACCCGAGACGCCCGCTATCGCGACCGTCCTGTTCAGCGGGATGTCCACATCCACGTTCCTGAGATTGTGCACCCTTGCGCCGCGGACCTCGATCCGGGACGGTCTGCTGTCCTCGCCCGACATATGCCGGAGGATATGCGGGAAGGATATTAAATTTTGAAAGCGGAGCCGTCACAGAAGGAGATCCGCGACGGTTTTCCCCGCATCCGCATACCTGTGGTAGACATCCAGGAGGGAACCGTTGCCGGTCAGCATGAGGATGCCTTCAGCGATGCACACGACGCCCATCACGAACAGGAAAGGCCAGCAGTTGAGGATCTTCCCGATCAGCATCGCTATCTTCTGGATAAGGTTGAAGACCATGTAGACGAAGGCTCCGGCCACAATCGTGACGAATAATCTCGGCGTCCCCTTCGAAAGACCGCCCAGATCCCCGTCGAGGCTTCCCAGATAGATGTATGCGATGACCATCGCGATCAGTGCGAGAACTATCGCGAAATCGATGTTGCGCAGCGGCCTGATGGCCAATGCGAACCCTGCGACGGCAATGACGGCGCGGGAGAACTCGTCCCATGCCTTTCCCACAGTGATCGCCTCGTAGACCATGACGGCACCGAGAACGACCCCCAGGATCATCATGAACCTGTAAAGTGTGGATTCCCTGCTCCTGACGTATGTCAGGACGATCAAAACGGCGACCACGCCGGCGGCCACGAGAAGAATCTCCGGAAGATTATCACTTATAGACTGCAGTATCCCATCCGCATCCATATGCACTCGTACATTTCGGTCGGATATAAACGTGACTGAATACCTTGGAGAAGCCGCCCGAATCGAAACGTAGAAAAATCGCCCGTGTGCGGAAACCGGCTGTGGAGGAGGAGTGAATGACTTGGTATCGCACACGGGTATAGTCTGGAGTAGTCAGAGGCATCTTCCGCGCCTCTGTACATATCATAGACGTTCGAGTATATAATACAATGGATGTAGCATCCATCCACTGAACGGACGTTATCATCCATGCGCTGCACAA